>JBARYO010000213.1:0-1940 GCA_049647905.1 Elainellaceae cyanobacterium
TGAAGAGATGCCCCGCATCGTGATTGCGCAGCCTTATCTCTCTGTGGCCATGCAGTCTGGGGTAGAGGGCTATCAATACTGGTTCCATCGCCAGCTCGACTACCGCCAGCTCAAAAAGGCGTAAAGCTAAATTTCTAGACCCCACCCATCCTCCCCTTGACAAGGGGAGGTGCTGGAGCCGGAGGGGCAATTATCTGTAGCCGTATTCCTCAAGCATTGTTTAATTAATGGCCCGGCCCTCCTCAATCACGATCATCATTCGCCGCATCCTCGCCGCCATTCCCAGCGTCATCGGCGTGATTGTGGTCACCTTTGTGCTGACGCGATCGCTGCCGGGGGACCCTGCGGCCTACTTTGCGGGTCCGGCGGCGAGCCAAGAGGCCAGTGACCAAATTCGAGTCACCCTGGGCTTAGACCGCAGCCTGCCGGAGCAGTTTTTGATTTACGTGGGGGAGCTGCTGAGGGGGGATTTGGGCAACTCTTTGACCACGGGGCAAACGGTGATGTCGGACCTGCTCACGCGGCTGCCCGCCTCCCTGGAGTTAACCCTAGCGGGGCTGCTGTTTTCCCTTAGCTTGGCCCTGCCGTTGGGCATCTTGGCGGCCACCCGCCCAGGCTCTTGGATTGACCATGGGGTGCGGGTATTGGCCACGGCGGGGGTGTCCCTGCCCACCTTCTTCACAGGGCTACTGCTGATCTACGTCTTCTACTTTCGCCTCGGCATTGCCCCCGCGCCGCTGGGGCGGTTGGCTTTGCTCTATTCTGCCCCTGAGCCCGTGACGGGTCTATTTTTGATAGATAGCCTGCTGACCGGAGACTTAGACACCTTTGGGGCAGCGCTGGGCCAGCTGATTTTACCGGCTATTACCCTGGGGCTATTTGCCTTGGCCCCCCTGGCTCGCGTCACCCGCGCCGCCATGCTGGGGGTGCTCTCCAGCGACTTCATCCGCACGGCCCGCGCCAGCGGACTTGCCGACCACACGGTGCTGTTTGCCTATGCTTTTCGCAACGCCATGCTGCCGGTGGTGACTACGTTGGGGGTGGTGTTCTCCTTTTTGCTAGGGGCGAACGTGCTGGTGGAAAAGGTGTTTGCCTGGCCAGGAATTGGCTCCTACGCGGTGTCGGCCCTAATTGCCTCGGACTATGCGGCGGTTCAGGGGTTTGTGCTGACTATGGCGCTGCTGTATGTGGTGTTGAACCTGCTGATCGATTTGCTGTACACCGTGATTGACCCCCGAGCAGGTGTGGAATGACCCTAACGCGATCGCCCTTCCAAGCCACCCTCGACCAGGCCCGCTACGTGATCAGCGAAAACGTGGTCACCTTTGGGGCCTTTTTGGTGTTCTTTGGCCTAGTGCTGCTGGCGCTGCTGGGGGAGGCGATCGCCCCCTACGACCCTTTGGCCAGCAACGCGGCTGTGGCCCTGTCGCCCCCCTCTATGGCCCACTGGTTTGGTACCGATGCTCTGGGAAGAGACGTGCTTAGCCGGGTGATGGTGGCCACGCGGCTGGACTTGGGCATTGCCGTGGTGGCGGTGGCGCTGTCGTTTGTGCTGGGCAGCATTTTGGGCACCTGCGCTGGGTATTTTGGGGGCTGGTGCGATCGCATCATCAGCCGCGTCATCGATACGCTGATGGCGTTTCCGCTGTTTATTTTGGCTATGGGGCTGGTGGCGGCCCTGGGCAACACCGTGGAGAATATCATCTACGCCACCGCCGTCATTAATCTGCCGCTGTATACGCGGGTGGTGCGCTCTGAGATTTTGGTGCGGCGGGAGGCGGGGTATGTGGAGGCGGCGCGGCTGTCGGGCAACAGCCATTTGCGGATTATGGCGGCGCACCTGTTCCCCAACGTACTGCCGGTGATGATGGTGCATATTTCATTAAATATGGGCTGGGCGATGCTGAATGCGGCGGGGCTGTCGTTTATTGGGTTGGGGG
>JBARYO010000214.1:0-3065 GCA_049647905.1 Elainellaceae cyanobacterium
CCAGACCTGGCGATCGCCCTCGTCGAGGAGTTGGGCTTCAAGCCTCCCCTTAACCGTAATCTCGTCGACAGTGTGTCCAAAACCTCTATGCTGCTGCCCACCAATGAGGGCCAGCCGCTGCCGTCGCTGGAAATGTCGCGCTATCTAGAGGCGGATAGCCCTGACACCTTTGACTGGCAATTTTGGCACATCGACAGCTACCCCCTCTCAGACCTAACCGAAATTGTCAGCACCCTCAACGACCTGCACTTCATCACCCTGTATAACCTGGCCGATGTGCAGCTCGGGGCGGACATGCTGTTTTGGTACCACTACACCCAAGCCGTAAAGCAGGTGGTTCTGCGGGATCAGTATATCCCGGCCCTCAAGTATCGCCCCTTACTAGAAACTAAAGCAGCTTCAAAGGGCAGCAAGCGCAAATCGACCCGCTCAAAGACAGCTAAGCGCACCCGTCAAAGCAAAGCCGCCGCTTCAAAACCGGACTCGTTCGAAGTCTATGCGGGGTGGGATATTATCGGCGATCGCTACGACGCCGATCTGGCTACCCACGCCGAGTACATGCCCCATCTCTGCGTCGCCGGGTTTGAGCAGCCACCCGATACCCCTACCCTCTACGATCGCCAAACCCTGCTGCGCCATTTTTCTGAATGCTGGGTCAGTGAGCTGATACGTTGCACTACTCTGCCTCAAACATACCTCAAAACCATTGACCATTCTCTAGTTGAGGACTGCCTCACCTATTCCCCCGACTATGCCCTGAGTGAATCCAGCAGCAGCTTGGAGCACTATCAGCAGTGGCAGGGATGGCGCGATCGCATCAGTCGCTCTGAAACCGCCGCGCCGTTCCACGTCTATTTTCGGCTGGTGGAGCCTGCAGAGCCGGAAGACCCCTGGCTGATTCAGTTTCAGGTCGCCCCCAAGCACGACCCCTCGTTGAGGATTTCTCTGCTAGATTTTTGGCGACTGAGGGGCGAACACCTTCAAGAGTTGCGCCATCAGTTTGGCGACGACTTTGAGCAGCATCTGCTGATGAGTTTGGGCTACGCTGCCCGCATTTATCCTCGGTTTTGGGTGGGTCTAGAAACCGATCAACCTGTGGGCATCTTTGTCGACTTAGACACCGCCTTCGACTTTCTTAAAGAGTCGGCCTGGGTGCTAGAAGATGCAGGCTACAAAATCATCGTCCCCGCCTGGTGGACGCCCAAGGGACGTCAACGAGCCAAGGTGCGCCTCAACGCCAAGGGCAAGTCTGGCGGCGGCGACAACGCCAAAAGCTACTTTTCTCTGACGACGCTGGTGGAATACCAATACGACCTCGCCATCGGCGACCAGCCCGTGAGCGAGCAAGAGTGGCAGCAGATGGTGGCGGCCAAGTCATCCTTGGTGAAATTTCGGGGCCAGTGGATGGAGCTGGACCGAGACAAGATGGCCCAGATGCTGGAGTTTTGGAAGCAGCAGCAGGCGGAAAACCCCCAGATGAGCCTGCTGGAATTTATGAAGCTGACGGCAGGCGAGGATGACGAGCTAGAGGTGGACTTCGAGCGCGGCGGCACCTTAGCGGCTATGATGTCGCAACTCAACGACAAAAGCCGTCTGGAGCCCACCGACGACCCGGACCAGCTGCAGGGCAGCCTGCGGGACTACCAAAAGCGGGGGCTGTCTTGGCTGCATTACTTAGAGCAGCTAGGGCTCAATGGCTGCTTGGCTGACGACATGGGGCTAGGAAAAACGGTGCAGGTGATTGCCCGGCTAATTCAGGAGCGGGAGCTGGCGGCGGCGGTAGGTCAGCCCGTCGCCCCCACATTGCTGATTGCCCCCACATCTGTGGTCGGAAACTGGTACCACGAATTAGAAAAGTTCGCGCCGCATCTGACGGTGGGGGTGCATCACGGGGGCGATCGCATCAAAGACACCAAAGCCTTTAAGGCCCACTGCCGCACCCACGACGTGGTGATCACCTCCTTTACCCTGGCCCGTAAAGACGCCAAGCTGTTAGAAAAGATAACCTGGCATCGGGTGGTGCTGGATGAAGCGCAGAACATCAAGAACCCCAAGACGGCCCAAACCAAAGCCATCCTCAAACTCAACGCCAACCACCGGCTAGCCCTAACAGGAACCCCCGTGGAGAACCGGCTGCTGGACCTCTGGTCGATTTTTAATTTCCTCAACCCCGGCTATCTGGGTACCCAAGCGCAGTTCCGCAAGCAGTTTGAGGTACCTATTCAAAAAGACAACAACCCCACTCGCTCCGCCACCCTAAAGAAGTTGGTGGAGCCCTTCATTCTGCGGCGGGTAAAGACAGATGAATCTATCATCAAAGACTTACCCGATAAGGTGGAGCAAAAGCTATTTTGCAACCTCACCAAAGAGCAGGCGTCCTTATATGAAGCGGTGCTCAAAGACGTCACCGAGCAGCTTAATAAAGCGGATGGCATCCAGCGTAAGGGCATTATTCTGGCCACCCTCACCAAACTCAAGCAAATCTGCAACCATCCCCGTCAGTTCCTCCAAGACGAGAGCGAGTTCACCGCTGAGCGTTCCCACAAGCTTGGTCGCCTGCTGGAAATGCTAGATGAGGTGATTGAAGAAGGAGAAAGCGCCCTAGTGTTTAGTCAGTTTCGAGACATTGGCGACGCCCTCGAAACTCACCTCCACCGCGATCGCCACTACAACACCTACTACATCCACGGCGGCACGAGCCGAAAAAAGCGGGAGCAGATGATTGGCGAATTCCAAGATCCGGACACCGCCCCTTCAATTTTTGTCCTGTCCCTAAAAGCAGCGGGCGTCGGCATTACCCTCACCAAAGCTAACCATGTGTTCCACTTCGATCGCTGGTGGAACCCGGCGGTGGAAGATCAGGCCACCGATCGCGCTTTTCGCATTGGCCAAAAGAAGAATGTGTTTGTGCCTAAGTTTGTGGCGATGGGGACGTTGGAGGAGCGGATTGATCAGATGATTGAGGATAAGAAAAAGCTGGCGGGGGCCATCGT
This sequence comes from Elainellaceae cyanobacterium, assembly GCA_049647905.1. Taxonomy (GTDB): domain Bacteria; phylum Cyanobacteriota; class Cyanobacteriia; order CAKZMO01; family CAKZMO01; genus JBCCAG01. Next base: position 2,994 of record JBARYO010000214.1, read on the forward strand.
GGGGGCGGATGAATCCTGGCTGACGGAGCTGGACAATGACGCGTTTAAGACGTTAATTGCCCTTAACAAGAG
>JBARYO010000215.1:0-2270 GCA_049647905.1 Elainellaceae cyanobacterium
GATGAGACTGTAGTAGCAGACTACGAACCAATCGACTAGCTCGATACGGTATACATTAAGTAAGGGCTGACCACAGCATAGCCCTTACGTTGATTTGCGAACTTAACTTCTTCGGTATAGCGCTCTATGGCTCGCGACTACTACGATATTCTTGATGTTTCCCGCAGCGCCGACAAAGATGAAATTAAGCGGGCGTATCGTCGCCTTGCCCGTAAATATCATCCTGACGTCAACAAAGAAAGTGGGGCTGAGGAGCGGTTTAAGGAGATTAACCGAGCCTACGAAGTTCTCTCCGAACCAGAAATTCGGGCGCGCTATGACCAGTTTGGAGAAGCAGGCGTTAGCGCCGGAGCCGCTGGAGCCCAGGATTTTGGTGATTTTGGCGGATTTGCAGACATTTTTGAGAGCTTCTTCAGCGGCTTTTCTGGCGCACCTGGTCAGACTAGTGGTCGGCGGCGCAGCGGACCAACCCGAGGGGAAGACTTACGGTACGACTTGAAGTTGGACTTTCGTGAAGCCGTTTTTGGCGGCGACAAGGAAATTCGTGTCACCCACCTAGAAACCTGCACAACCTGCAGTGGCAGCGGTGCCAAGCCCGGAACCCAACCGCGAGCTTGCGCCACCTGTAACGGGGCAGGACAGGTGCGCCGGGCAACCAGAACGCCATTCGGCAGCTTTACACAGGTCTCCGTTTGCCCGACCTGTAACGGCAACGGCCAGGTTGTAGAGGATAAATGCAGCACCTGCGGCGGTGCCGGTCAAAAGCAAGAAACCAAAAAGCTGAAAATTACGGTTCCGGCTGGCGTTGACAGCGGCACACGTCTGCGGGTCTCTGGCGAGGGGGATACGGGCAAGCGCAATGGACCGCCCGGAGATCTGTACGTCTATCTTTTTGTCAAAGAGGATAGCGAGTTCAAGCGTGACGGCATTACAGTCTTCTCGGAAATCACCATTAGCTACCTACAGGCCATTCTGGGCTGTCGCATCAATGTCGATACGGTAGACGGCGAGCCTGAAGAGGTGACCATTGCCGCTGGCACCCAGCCCGACACCGTTATTACGCTAGAGAACAAGGGCGTGCCTCGATTAGGTAATCCTGTGAGCCGTGGAGACCATCGCATTACGGTGCATGTTGAAATCCCAACTAAGATCAACACCGAGGAGCGCGAGCTGCTCACGAAGCTGGCCGAAATTACCGGTAATCGGGCTGGAAAAGGTGCGGGCTTAGAGGGCTTCCTGGGAGGATTGTTTCGAGGATGACTTCTGCTACAGCACTCCCTCCTGACAAACAGCTCGATCTGCGCGGCACTCCTTGTCCCATCAACTTCATTCGCACCAAGCTATGCCTCGAAAAGATGCCACCCGGCAGCCTGCTGGAGGTGTGGCTAGATGCGGGAGAGCCAATGGAGCAGGTGCCCTCTAGCCTCACGATGGAGGGCTACGGCATCGAGCATGTAGACGATCGCTCTGAGTTTTTTGCTGTGCAGATTCGTCGCCCCGAGTAATATGGCTCAATCGCTGACCACCGCCACCCCGGAACAGACAGATGTGACAACTGGTGTGGGTATGGTGACCGCCGTGCAGGCCAACTACTACTGGGTCCGGCTTGATCTATTCCCTGAGCAGCGAGAGGCCGCGATGCTGCTCTGCACGCGCCGCGCCCGGCTCAAAAAAATTGGCCAGCAGGTATGGGTGGGCGATCGCGTCGAGGTGGAAGATATTGACTGGACCAGCAATCGCGGAGTTGTGGCCCAAGTTATGCCGCGTCAAAGTGAGCTAGCACGGCCCCCTGTCGCCAACGCCGAGCAGATTTGGCTAGTCTTTTCTATGACGGAGCCGGAATTAGACCCTTGGCAGCTGAGCCGTTTTTTGGTCACGGCAGAGTCAACGGGACTCGCGGTGTCGCTAGGCCTTAATAAGTGCGATCGCGTTTCTCCTGACGCGCAGCAGCAATGGCACAAGCGCTTGAGTCATTGGGGATACAACCCAGCCATCATGAGCGTACAACAGGGCGTAGGGCTAGACACCGTGCGCCATCAACTTGCCGGACGCATCAGCGTCATCTCTGGACCATCAGGGGTGGGAAAATCTAGCCTCATCAATCGCTTGATTCCAGCGGTGGACCAGCGGGTAACCGCCGTCTCAGGCAAACTGGGTCGGGGTCGCCACACCACGCGTCACGTGGAGCTGTTTGAGCTTCCTCCTGTAGATGGGCGTCCAGCCGGACTGCTGGCCGATACCCCAGGCTTTAACCAGCCCAGCCTCTCCTG
>JBARYO010000216.1:0-2703 GCA_049647905.1 Elainellaceae cyanobacterium
TCTGCGCCCCCGGTGCCGCATTGGCCACCAGCAGCAGCGTTTCTGCGCCTCCATCTCTAAGTCGAGTCAACTGGGCGGAAATGTCGGTATCTTCGTTGTTGAATTTTTCAATGCCGACGATTTCAACATCGTATTCCGAAGCCCATTCCTCAAACCCCTTTTGATTGGACTCACCCCAGGGGTTGTTGATTAGCACCAGACCCACTTTAGAGGCGTTCTTTTCCTGGTTGGCGTAGCGCATCAGGAAGTTGTCCACGATGTTGTCGTTGGCAGACACTCGAAAGGCGTAGTTCGGCTCATAGTCGTTGCGGGTGATGCCAGTGGCGGCGGCCCACACCCCCATGTAAGGCGTCTCCAGTTCGTGGATTACCTCCAGCATAGCTAGGGAGACGGGGGAATCGAGGCCGCCAAATACTACGGCCACATCGTCCTGCTCAATCAGCTCCCGAGCCGCAGCCACCCCCTTAGCCGGGGTGGATTCGTCGTCGCGAATCACCAGCTCAATGGGTCGCCCGTCCATGACGCCGCCGTTCGCGTTGATTTCAGCGATCGCCACCTCTAAGCCTCGGGTAATCGCTTCGCCAGAGAGGGCAGAGGGGCCAGTGATGGCTGCAACGAGACCCAGCTTGACCGGCTCACCTGCTGCACCAGCAGGTGCTGAGGGCGCAGTGTCTATCTCGCCAGATTCTCCTGTAGCGGAGTCCGCTGTCGAGGGGTCAGAATCAGCGCAACCCGTGAGCTTCGCCAATGCGATCGCAGAACCGAAGCCAGCAACGCCTTTGAGCAAGGTGCGCCGACGAATGATGTATTGTTTCCCAGATTCGAAAGCCATACAAGAGGGTATCCTATTGCCAACAAAGAAGTGAGGACCGATATGGAACGCCAACGCTAGCAACGATGGCCCGGTGAGGATTGGAGCGTAGGTTAGGGATACGGGCCTCCAGGCCATCCGCTTTGATTCACCTAGCGCTATCTCGATCTATCGGTTTATCGAGATCACCCTAAAGCCTACTACGCCTATGGGAGACTAGGATGTGCGCTAAATCATAGGGCTGATGCTGCTGAGTAGATGAGGCGAATTTTACAGTATCGCGTATCAAGTTCGCCGCTAGTGAAGGCATATAGCCATATTCTTGTACTTTTTGCGATCCTTAAGCCCTGGGCTGGGTCTTCCAATTGATAGTGGATACAATTGAAGTGCCCCTACTTGCTAAAAAAGGCTGCTGCAGGTTACTTAGGTCTCTTATTGGCCTCTTGTCATTCCCCTTTGCTTGAGCCTGTAACAAAAGAATACTTGCGTAAGGCTCGACTGGTGCAGAACGAGGTATTGCTGGCGATCGCGCTGCATCGGGGGGGGGTAGCTTGCCTACTCATTGGGCGTCTGTTCAAACGTCTGGGATTTTCAATGAATGCTGCAAAATCTTTTCCAGAGTCCGCTGACTTCGATTCAATTCCAGCCTGCTTGCAGCAGCTTGTGACGCAGTCGCTAGAACTTATGGCCTGCTATGGATGCGATCGCCGCTACCTTGCCGTCAGTCCACCGCTGATTGAGGCACTTGACTGCAGTGCTGACATGCTGCTGCACCGAACTAACCGGGCTCTAGCGGATGCGGCGGAGCAATCCCATAGCCCCGTCGTCGCCCGGCACTACTGGCAGCAGGTTGATGAGGCGCTTACGACAGTGTTGCAGCAGGGCAAGCCGCAGCGGCGAACGCACCCGGTTTGGACCATTGAGGGAAGCCGAATTTACGACACGACATACACACCGATTTGCGACGCCCATGGCCAGGTGCGCCAAATTTTGAGCATTAGCCGCGAAGCACTGCCGCAGGTAAGCTCACCGTCGTCGCGCAGCAGCATCCCAGCCAGCAGCCTTGCGGCAGCGTCAACTGTAGGCGCACAGATGCCGTTGAAGATGCCGTTGATGTCGCGCTCCCTTTCACCGGCTGTGGTAGCCACAGAGCAAACGACTTGGTCACTTGAAGCCTCAACCACATCGGCAAGTGCGATCGCTCCAGCAGCAGGTGCAGTCCATCAAACCACTGAGTTTATGCAGCTCGTGCTGGACAATATTTTGCAGCATATCTTCTGGAAAGACCGCAACTCCGTCTATTTAGGCTGCAATCGCCGCTGGGCTGACATGGCTGGCATTGGCGACCCCAATGACGTGGTGGGCCTGACGGATGACGATCTGCCCTGGACGGCAGCCGAGCGGGAATGGTATCTAGCCTGCGATCGCCAGGTGATGAAAACCGACACCCCCATGCTGCGCATCAAGCAGTCCCAGCGCGAGGCCGATGGCCGCATCACTTGGCGTGAGACGAGCAAGTTGCCCCTACATGACGCTGATGGTAACGTCATCGGTCTGCTCGGCGCTATTGAAGATATTACTGAGCGCAAGGCTGCCGAAGACCTGATGACGCGCTCTCGAGAAACGTTTGAGCAACTGGCGAAGCAGAAGGAACTGCTTAACCAAGTCTCTGCTCAAATTCGCAAGTCGCTGAAGCCTGGGGTGATTCAGCAGACCACGGTCCACGAAATTCGCCAGATGCTCAGCGCCGACCGCGTCGTCATTTACCGCTTTGAGGAGGACTGGCGCGGCCAGGTCACTGTAGAGTCAGTTGTCCCGCCATGGCATTCTACGCTGGGCAATATTGGCGCAGACAACTGCTTTGCTGAAGACTATGCTGAGCTGTACCGCCG
>JBARYO010000217.1:0-1704 GCA_049647905.1 Elainellaceae cyanobacterium
GTATTTGGCGGTCGCCCTCGTGCGCGTATTTCTAGCCAATGTCAAAAGCGAGCTGTACGTCTTCACTATCAACAGCATTCGGCGCTCGATCCTACTCACTTTGCCAATCGCTCCCGCTCTTGGCTGTCGCAGCTCAAGCCTTTGCTGATAGAAGCTGAGATTGAGGCGGACAAGGCTGAACTTGCGGCCAAGCTAGCCCTGAGCGTTCTCGGCGCTGACGAAGACCCTAAGAATCCAAGTAAAACAAAAACCATCTTGTTTTTAGGGCAAACCGAAATTGAAGCGATCGCTGATATCTTGATCAAAAACTGGGCTGCAATTGAGCCTGGCCTAAAGGGTAAGACCCCAGCACTCCCGAAAAAAGACCCCAACATCCATAAGGTGATTGAAAAGTCTTTAGCAACTACGGGCAAACCTGGCGATGTGGCGCTGTTTGGTCGCATGATGGCATCGTTGCCTTCGGTCAATGTGGATGCGGCTGTGCAGATGGCCCACGCCATTGGCGTTAACAAACTGCAGCAGGAGTTTGACTTTTTTACGGCGGTAGATGATTTGAGCGACACCCGTGACCCAGACGCTGAGGAGGATTCAGGGGCAGACCACCTAGGTGAAACGGGCTATAACAGCTCCACTTATTACCGGTTCACTGTGGTAGACACCAAGCAACTGGCCAAGAATCTGGGTAGTGATGACCAGCTCACTGCAATTATGCAGGCGTTTGCGGAGGCATTTGTTCAGGCCATCCCTACCGGCCATCAAAACGGCTTTGCGGCCCACAGCCTCCCGGCAGCGGTGATGATCGTGGTGCGAGATGGCCAACCCGTCTCGCTGGTAGATGCGTTTGAAGCGCCTGTTGCTCCAAACCACAGCAAGAGTCTATTGGCCAATGCTGTATCTCGCTTAGATAGCCATTGGGACGACCTCGCCAAGATGTATGGGACTCAAGCGGTCAAGTTCAAAGGCATTGTCACCCGCACTCAGTTGGCAGAGCAGCTCAAGCATTTAGCAGATGTGGAAAAGCCTTCGGTTGAGGTGCTATTAAACGAGGCGATCGCTGCTGCATTCTCGGAGAGCGAGTAGCGATGCCCACTCTGCTATTGCGCCTGCGGGCACCCATGATGAGCTGGGGCGACCATAGCCGCTTCACTATCCGCGATACCCGCCGTGAGCCGACTAAGTCTGCGGTGATTGGCTTACTTTGCGCTGCCCTCGGTCGCCCCCGATGGGAGCCGGTGGCCGACTTGACGGCGCTCAAGATGGGCGTTCGCATCGATAAGCCGGGGGTGGTGCAGTGCGATTATCACACGGTTATGGACGGCATCAAATCGAGCGGTGGTCGTGGTGGCACAGTGATCAGCCACCGCTACTATATTGCTGATGCCGATTACCTGGTAGGACTAGAAGGCGATCGCCCCAAACTCACCGAGCTAGATGCTGCGCTGCAAAATCCGCGCTGGCAGCTCTACTTTGGCCGTAAGAGCTTTGTCCCTAGCTGCCCCGTACATGTGCCCGGCGATGGCCTTGTTGAGCTGGACTTAGAATCAGCGCTTCAAGCTCATCCCTATCGGGGTAAAAACAACCGCCTTTCGCGTCGGCTGGAATACGTTCTAGAAACCTCTAATAGCCCCGATGTGCGACGAGATGTCCCCGTTGACTGGCAGCGCCGCCTGTTTTCGAGTCGGTGCGTCGAGACCAAATTTTATG
>JBARYO010000218.1:0-7875 GCA_049647905.1 Elainellaceae cyanobacterium
CCTTTACAATGCCACAAGCCTACACTGTTGATATAAGCCTCGTCTAGATCGGGAACTCCACCTCCAGGACTGGCCTCAGTACATCGGATATCTATTGCGGTGGGATAGTGATGTCGCCTACGGGATCAAGTAATGACACAACATGGCAACTCCATTATCAACGTATTCAAAGCTGATTGAGGCGATCGCGACCTGGGCCCGCTCAGGTAGGGCCGAAGTCTTGTACCGAGAAGTCGTGCAGCCTAACTGGGGCGAAATGTCCTGGCTTATTGGGCTGACGGCCATAGATTTGACCCTGCTAGCGATTCCCCACGGGGTTTGGCTCGACCTCTTAGAGCTGCCCTTCAGCTTATTCCTGGCGGTGGGCATGATAGCCATCAGTTTTACACTATCCTCAGCGATATTTGACACCTATTTGCTAGAAGTTGCCGTCAAGGATGACCGTAAAATCAATAGTGAGCTGCTTACCCTAGGCAAAGTTCTAGCAGAAGCAGCAGCAGTGCTCGTCGTTGTCTTCTGCTATGCTCAGGCCCACCGCATCAACCTAATTGGGCTAGCGGCCAGTCTTGGCATCGGTGGGTTTGCCATCGCATTCGCCTCCCAGAAGGTGATCGAGCAAATTCTCTGGAGCGTTGTGTTATTCATTGATCGGCCCTTTGTGATTGACGACTATATCCGCCTACCGGACCGAACCATTGGCCGCGTCGAATCCATTGGTTGGCGGTCCACCAAGGTCCGGCTTTCAGGAAAAAACACCCTGGTGGTGATTCCCAACAGCAACCTGGCGCAGATGAGCGTTGAGAACATGACAGGGGCAAGGCGGGTCATTTCTCTGGTAACGCTGACGTTTTTCCACGGGATGGAAGACGAGGAAAAGGCACTAGTTGAGCAGCTGATTTTCAGCAGCACAAGCGATATCGCTGGCATCGACCACCGGCTTACTCAGGTCACCTGCCAAGATGTTGTTGATGCTGAAGGCAAGACCAGCACACAGGCGCAAATCACATTTTTTATTCTTGGAGCGACGGGGAAATCGATGGAGCTGCGTCAGGGGCTGCTCGAAATGACCCGCGAAAACATCATCAAGCGACTGCAGGATTACGGCTTAGACTTTGATGTGGATGAAAGCGTTGTCGATGTCAATCAACCGATGACCGTGTGACGCTGATGATACGCCGGCCCATAGTGTGATTAGGGATCCAGAGCTACACCCCGTGGAAATAGACCCTGAAATTCGTCGATATGTCATAGAGCTGATCATCCGGCTGGGCTCCTTCATTGCAGCGGTCGCGGTTTCGCCGTTTGTGGGCGAGGGACTCATCCAAGGGATTCGACGCACGTTGCTGCTGCTGGCTCGCCACGGCGTTGGCGATCACCACACCTACGGTCGATTTATTCGCCCCTTTCGAGACACTATTTCACTATTCGGCGCGCTGCTCTTTGTCGCGATCGCGCTGACGCTGCTGGTGAAATACGAGGATATCTACAGCTTCTTGGGATTTTTCGTTTACTCAGCCCTCGCCGTTACCATGGGCTGGTTGGCGTCTCGCATGGCGCGGCAGGTAATCCACCGATCGGTCATTAGCCTAGTCCGCCGCTGGTTTGGGGAAGTGAGCGAAGTCGTCCTCATTTTTGAGACCCTGATCTACGTGGTCATCGTTCTATTGGCCGTCGTGATTTTTGCTGCCGGGCTGCGGGTAAACTTAGTCGCATTGGGAGCCGGGCTTGGCATCAGTGGGGCCGCGGTGGCCTTTGCGGCCCAGCAAACCTTAAGCCGTCTGTTTGGCACCTTGGAACTCTATCTCGACCGGCCCTATGTCTCCGGAGAGCATATCCGCGTTAACTTCAATCCCTATGGCGAAGATGTCTACGGTCGTGTCGAGGCGGTGGGGCTGCGCTCAACCAAGATTCGCCTGATTGCTCAAAATACAATGATGATTGTTCCCAACTCAACGATGGCAAGCAAAAATATCGAAAACGTTAGCCGAGGCAAAAAAACCATGGCGATGCTGTGTCTAGCGTTTACCCGACTGTTAGAGGCTGATGAGCAGGCATTGGTGACCCAAGTGGTGGAGCGAGAAAGCCAGATTTTCTGGGGGTTTGATAAAGCCAGCACGCGGGTGCAGCACGTTGAGGAGCAGGGGAACACCCGGACTCGCGTCTTCTTCTTCATCACCAACCCGAGTAAAAATTCCCTAGAGCTGCGTAAGCGGCTGCTAGAGTTAGCCAATCACGCCATCGCCCAGCGGCTAGATCTATATGGCCTCACCTTTGCAGTACCAGAACCGACGGTTTACGTTGATTCGCCTATGTCGCTTTGACGTAAGCCAAACTCAGTCCCGCCTAGGCTACCGAACAACCCTAAACACCCGCTCCGTCCACTATGGCTTCTTCTAATCCCAAACGCGATCGCAATAAGGCCCAAACCCAACCCGTCTCCCTGGAATCGCTCAAAGAGCAGCATCTCAACCTCAAGCTCACGGTAGATGACCTGCAGACGAAGCTGGGGCAAACCCGAAACTTGCTGAAGACGCTGATACTTGGCCTCGTCATCGCCACCCTTGCCTGCCTTGGCGTCGCTGGCTGGCTGGCATATCGTCTTTTGGTACAGGAGCAAATTTCTCAGCGCGATTTGGAGCGCGCGTCAGCAGATGCCACAGAGCTACAGGAACGGTTAGAGGACATTGAGGGAGAACTGCAGCGGCAGGATAGGCAGTTGCAGAGCGTAAGAGATACCATCCCGGCAGAACTAGAGCGTCTGACTGAATCAGTTGAGGCTAGCCAGCGCCAGCTGCAGCTTTTGCGAGAGCGACTGCAGGGCAGCGAAGCTGAGGAGGTTCCGGCGGAGCCCACGGCAGAGCGATCCCGCTAGTTTAGTGTTCTGGTTCAACCTACGGCTATTACCTGCTCGACAACCACATCGTCACATGGGGAATTCCCGCTTCTTGGAACACCTCACCGACGGTCTCAAATCCTAAGCGTTCATAGAATGCCTCGACCTGTGTCTGGGCGCTAATTTTGATCGTTTGAACCCCCTGGTGCGTAAGATAGTCAATCGCGCTGACCATCAACTGTCGACCAATGCCTTGCCCTCTGTGGGACACCAACACGGCAACCCGTTCTACCTTAGTAATCTCCTCACCCAAGTTCCGCAGTCGGCAGGTTCCCACAGCCTGCTCTTGGTGGTATGCCAACAGGTGAATCGCATCGTCATCGAGGCCATCAAACTCTAGCTCAGCGCTGACCCCTTGTTCCTGCTGAAACACCTGACGCCGAATGGTCTGAATGTCAGCCGTGGCGTCACGATAGGTCACGATCTCGATTGTGACGTCTGGGCTACTGGTCATTGTTGTTGATCATTAGGGATTAGGCTCCGACTATTGGTGACGCTGTTCCAATCAGCGATCTCGCAATCTGACCCGGCGTTGCTCTGGGGTCAGCGCTCCTCAGCAGAGCGATCGCACCCGCCACATGGGGCGTGGCCATGGAGGTTCCGCTCAGTAGTGCGGTCCTGCCGCCGCGAAATGTGGAGGCGATGTCAACCCCTGGCGCGACGACAAACCAGTTGAAGCGGCGGTTGCCGGTGGGGTTAGAGAAATCCGCCATGTCATTGTCGCGGTCCACCGCACCCACCGCAATCCCCAAACGGTGAGTCGCCGCCCAAAATGCGGGTTCCCCAGCGCGGGTTGCTCCAAAACTGAGCCGTTCATTCCCCGCTGCAATCGCCATAGACACCCCGCTACGCCGGGCCAGCCGCAGCGATCGCTTCACCACCGGGGATACACCTGTGCCGGGAATACTGCCCAAGCTAAGGTTGATCACATCAGCGCCATTATGCACGGCGTAGCGAATGCCCCGAGCTAGGGTCGCGCCGTTGGTGCCGTTGCGCCCCAAAACGCGAATCGGCATGATTTTGGCTCGGGGTGCAACGCCTGTGGAGCCGATGCCGTTATCCTTGGCTGCAATAATGCCCGCCACATGGGTACCATGCCCAGACCGGTCCTGAGGGCGGGCGCGGTTGCGGACAAAGTCCCACCCCTGTCGGTCATCGACAAAGCCATTGCCATCGTCATCAATGCCGTTACCCGCAATTTCGTTGCGATTGCGCCAGAGGTTGCCCCGCAGATCGGGGTGGGTCAGATCGACGCCTGTGTCTATCACGGCCACCACCTGCCCTTGGCCCCGAAAGCCCTGGGCCCAAGATTGAGGACTGCCTATAGCGCTGAGGTTCCAGTCTGTGGTGCCCACAGCGCCAGAAGAGATTGGATCACCATTCGCATTAGGAGAGAGTCCAGTCAACCGTGCGATCGCCGCTGCCGTATTGATCAGGCCATGGCCGGAGGTTGAGCTAAAATTACGGGGTGACGATGCGCGTCCCAAAGACCCCAACCGCTGTGGCCGCCAACTGCCCCGATCAAAGTCTAATGCTGCAGTGTGACCGACTAGCGGCATTGGCAACTGCGCCCCAGCCCCTGCGAGCGATCGCCTGTCTAGCCCAGATCGTGGCCTGACCCACCATTTGTTCACCATGGATTTAGCCCCATAATCCCAACGTTGCCGAGGCTCACCGCAAAGAGGCTTGGCATCTGGTCCAAGATACACAGTACGATAGAGCTTTGGCCTTAGCGCTTTAGCCTCAACGGCATACCATTGGCCCTACGGCCTATTTTAAGCCTAAACTTTAGTCCACTGCCCCAGCGGTCGAGTCCAGCGGTCAAGCCCAGCTGTTGACCTGACCAATGCGCCTCCCCTTGTCGTCTGTACCCTTGATAGCCGTGACCAAAGCAGGAACCTACAAAGACACCGTCAATCTCCCCAAGACCTCGTTTGACATGCGGGCAAACGCGATCAAGCGGGAACCGGAGCTACAGGCGTTTTGGGCCGACCATCAGATTTATGAAACTCTGTCCAAAACCAATCCTGGCGATCGCTTCACGCTACACGACGGGCCGCCCTACGCCAACGGAGCTCTGCACATTGGTCACGCCCTCAACAAGACCTTAAAAGACATTATCAACAAGTATCAGCTGCTGCAGGGGCGCAAAGCGGGATACGTCCCGGGCTGGGACTGCCATGGCCTTCCCATTGAGCTGAAGGTGCTGCAGGCCATGAAGTCGGCAGAGCGGCGCGACCTCTCGCCCCTACAGCTGCGGCAGCGGGCGAGAAAGTGGGCGCTAGAACAGGTTGACCAGCAGCGGGAGAGCTTCAAGCGCTATGGGGTTTGGGGCGACTGGGACCACCCCTATCTGACCCTGCAGCCAGAGTATGAGGCGGCGCAGATTGGCGTCTTCGGCGCAATGGTGCTAAAGGGCTACATTTATCGAGGGCTGAAGTCGGTGCATTGGAGCCCCAGCTCTCGAACGGCCCTGGCGGAGGCCGAGCTGGAATACCCCGAAGGGCATGTCTCCCGCAGCATCTACGTCGCCTTCGAGATGCGCAAGCTTTCAGCCGATGCGGAACCCATCCTTTCGCCCTATCTTGGCAGTCTCGGGGTGGCCATCTGGACCACGACGCCCTGGACCATTCCCGCCAACCTGGCGGTGGCCGTGAACCCCGAACTCACCTATGTGGTGGTGGAGGCCGACGAGGGCAACCCGACGCCGTTTAAGTCTTTGCTAGTCGCCAAGGATCTCGTGGAGACCTTAAGCGATGTTTTGGGCATCGCCCTCAGCGTCAAAGCGGAGATCAAGGGAGAGGCCCTAGAGCATTCCACCTATCAACACCCCTTGTTCGATCGCGAGAGCCCGATAGTCATCGGCGGAGACTACGTTACCACGGAATCTGGCACCGGCCTGGTGCACACCGCCCCAGGCCATGGTGAAGATGACTTCCGCGTGGGGCAGCGCTATGGTTTGCCTATTCTTTGCCCTGTGGATGAGGCTGGCAGGTTTACTGAGGAAGCGGGTCCCTTTGCCGGACTCAATGTGCTTAAGGATGCCAATGAGGCCGTCATCACTGCCCTAGCAGAGGCTAAGGTGCTGCTCAAGGAGCAGGCCTACCAGCACCGCTATCCCTATGACTGGCGCACCAAAAAACCCACCATCTATCGGGCTACGGAGCAGTGGTTCGCCTCTGTTGAAGGGTTCCGGGATGACGCCATGGCGGCGATCGCTGAGGTGAACTGGGTGCCCCCCCAAGGGGAAAATCGCATTACCGCAATGGTGTCGGAGCGCTCCGACTGGTGCATCTCTCGCCAGCGCAGCTGGGGCGTCCCCATTCCCGTCTTCTATGACGAGGAAACCGGGGAGCCGCTGATGACCCAGGAGACCATCGCCCATGTGCAGACGATCTTTGCTGAGCGGGGGTCTGATGCCTGGTGGGAGCTGCCCATAGACGAGCTGCTGCCTGAGCCGTACCGCAGCAATGGCCGCAGCTACCGCAAAGGCACCGATACCATGGATGTCTGGTTCGATTCGGGCTCCTCTTGGGCGGCAGTGGCCCAGCAGCGGCAAGATTTGAGCTACCCCGTCGACATCTACCTCGAAGGCACGGACCAGCACCGGGGCTGGTTCCAGTCCAGCTTGCTCACCAGCGTGGCCACGAACGGCTGCGCCCCCTATAAAACGGTGCTGACCCACGGCTTCACCCTGGATGAGCAGGGGCGGAAAATGAGCAAATCCGTCGGCAATGTGGTGGATCCTGCCATCATCATCAACGGCGGCAAGGACCAAAAGCAAAACCCGCCCTACGGGGCAGATGTGCTGCGGCTGTGGGTGTCTTCCGTGGACTACTCCTCCGATATGCCGCTGGGCAAAAGCATCCTCAAGCAAATGTCGGATGTCTACCGCAAAATCCGCAACACGGCGCGGTTTTTGCTGGGGAACCTGCATGATTTTGATCCAGTGAAGGACGCCGTGCCCTACGACGAGCTGCCGGAGCTAGATCAGTATCTGCTGCACCGGATGACCGAGGTCTTTGCCGACATCACCGAAGCGTTCAACACCTATCAATTCTTCCGCTTTTTCCAAACGGTGCAAAATTTCTGCGTCGTGGACCTGTCTAACTTTTACTTGGACATGGCGAAAGATCGGCTCTATATCAGCGCCACCGATTCGCCGCGCCGCCGCAGCTGCCAAACCGTGCTGGCCGTCGCCATTGAAAACCTGGCCAGGGCGATCGCCCCGGTGCTTTGCCACATGGCGGAAGATATCTGGCAAAATCTCCCCTACGAGACCCCCCAGACCTCCGTGTTTCAGAGCGGTTGGGTCACGTTGGACGAAAGCTGGGTCCGACCTGATTTAGCCGCATCTTGGCCTGAATTGCGGGAGCTGCGCACAACGGTCAACAAAGTTCTGGAGCAGGCCCGTGCCGATAAAGCCATCGGCTCATCTCTAGCGGCAAAAGTGCTGCTTTACGTGGCCGATCCTGAGCTGCGGCAGCGGCTCCAGGCCATGAATCCCGATAGCTTGGCGGGTGACGGGGTTGATGAGCTGCGCTACTTGTTTATTACCTCTCAGGTGGAGCTGCTGGACTCCCCTGCCCCCCTAGCTGAGACGACATACCAAGCGCAAACCGACGCGGTTGGCGTCGGGGTCGTTGATGCCGATGGGGAAAAGTGCGATCGCTGCTGGAATCACTCCCCCAAAGTGGGGCAAATCGAAGCCCACCCGCTACTTTGTGAGCGGTGTGTGGCGGCCTTAAGCAGTGACTTTTAGGGTTTTTTGGACCCTGTTTATTAGGTTGAAAGGGACTTGCGTTTAGAGGGTATACATCAAAAGCAACACAACCCCTAGGTAAATTAGCCAGCCCAGCAGCAGCGGAATCCCCCAAGTCGACAGCAGCCCGGCAACCAGCGCGCCCAGTAAAACAGCAACCACCGCAATCACCGACCACACCAGCCAACATAGCTTAGCCAACAAAACCACCCGCCCATCC
>JBARYO010000219.1:0-2897 GCA_049647905.1 Elainellaceae cyanobacterium
TGGCCGACGACGCCCTCAGCCGCTCCCGTAGCGACGACACCCATCGCAATATCGAAACCTGGGAACAAGAGCTGGCCTGGCGGGAGTTTTACCAACACGCCATGTACTTCTTCCCAGAGCTGGCAGACGGCCCCTACCGCGAGCCCTTCAAAGATTTCCCCTGGGAGAATAACGAAGACCACTTTCAGGCTTGGTGTGAGGGCCGCACCGGATACCCCATCGTCGATGCAGCCATGCGGCAGCTGAATGAGATAGGCTGGATGCATAACCGCTGCCGCATGATTGTGGCCAGCTTTCTAACCAAAGATCTGATTATTGATTGGCGCTGGGGAGAGAGGTACTTTATGCAGCGACTTTACGACGGCGACCTGTCCGCCAACAACGGCGGCTGGCAATGGAGCGCCTCTAGCGGCATGGACCCCAAGCCCTTGCGGATTTTTAATCCGGCGAGTCAGGCTAAAAAGTATGACCCAGAGGCAGACTATATCCGGGAATGGCTACCCGAGCTTCGGAGTGTGGATACAGAGTACCTTGTGACGGGCGACATTCCAGATGATGAACGCGATCGCTGCGGGTATGCAACGCCCATTGTGAATCATCGGGAACAGCAGCGGCACTTTAAGCAACTCTATAACAATCAGAAGTAGCCCACCGACCCTTGGGTCACTGTGCTGCGCGATCGCTTTGTCTTGAAATGGCGTTAGTTTGGGAGTATTACGATGTCAGATTTAACCGGCGCTTGGCTCGGAACCTATTGGCAAAATGGGGAACCGACTCGCTTCGAAGTCACCTTTGTCCAGGCCAATAACGCGCTCAGCGGCCGCATTCTAGACGACAGTAACCTTGGGGAAGCGCAGCTCGGCGGTGACGTCACAGGCCGCCGCGTTAGCTTTACGAAACGCTATATCACCGCCGCCGCGCCGCCTATTCAGTACACCGGCACCGTCTCGGAAGACGACGGCTTCATGTCTGGCGTCTGGCAAATTAGCCCGACATCAGCGAGGGGCAAAAAGCAGACGGGAAACTGGGAAGCCCACCGAACGGGAGATGACCTCGTGGCTGACCTAAAGCAGCAAATTGAGCGCAAGCCTGCCTTGGCAGGACCCATCCCCGTAGGCGCAAACTAGAATGGGCACAGCATGCTGTGCCCCGACTGTAATGCTAGGTGTCATGCCACGCCGCAACACTGTACCCATCAAAGACACAGTGTTGCGCTGTCCGACATTAGTCCAGGTATCCCATAATGCCTTCAACATCGAAGATATCGTTGCGGGCAATAGGGCGGTTGTTTGGGAGTGAGCTGCCCTCCATCAGTTCGCCTGGGCTGCTCATAATAGGCCGATGCTCTGGCAGCGTGTCGTCATCGATCACAGACAGCTGATTGGCAAAGACAGGGCGATGGCCAGGAAGGGTGTCGCTGTGGACAATCGCCAGATGGTTAGCTTCAATGGGGCGTCCTCCCATCATTGTGTCGTAGATGTCGAGGTGGCTAGCGCCGATGGGTCGGATACCGGAGAAGGACATGGTATCGACAATCTCAACGTTGTCGTCATGACCAATGGGCCGCCCAGCTAGCGCCCGAGAGCCCTTTAACTCAATCGCATGACCATTGCTTGACTTGGCGGACTCAGGCGCACCGTTAGTCTCAGGGGGTGCCTCAGTATGGTCGTTGGTTACTTGCTCTGTCATGCCTATAGTCCTTATTCGATACGATGTTCGCCGTTTAAATTTGGCTAAGAGATAGGCTGAACCCACCCCCGAGACAACTATGAGTAATGCCTTGACGTGCTCCACGGCAGCTTTAGCCCTATATCAACCCACATCAGACAAGTTATCCGCATAGCCAATTAATTTCGATATACCCTCATTGTACGAGCAAGCTGCACTATCTCAGCAAAAAGAAAACTGGCGTTACTATAATGATTATTTAATATTTCCATTAAAAATGCTAATTCAAGCTCAAACAAGATTCAGAACCTATAGAAAACGTTACATTGCGCTACACAAGTTCAGCAGCGGCACATTGTGCTGACCTGAAGGCTAACCGCACACAACAGGTCTGAAATCGCTTCAGCGTACTGTGTTCTAACGGTTCAATATCCTCGGTCTAGTTTTCTAGTACTCTAGATTCGCATATGCTGGCTAATACGCACCAGCCTCAAACAACGTCACTATGAAAGATCTCTCAAGCCGCCAACTCTCTCCACTGATTGCTACCACCTTCAAGGTGGTGGGCATTGTTATGGCGCTAGCTGCATTCATCGACATGCTAGTGCTGCCGATGCCCTACCTCTTTCAGGATAGGGAATGGCTGCTCGGGTTCACGACACAGGTTGTCGACCGTGGCATTATCCCACTGCTGGGGTTTGCGCTGTTCCTGGCTGGGTTTTGGGTCAGATCGTTAACGAGCAACACCAATCGCCTGCTGCCCACAATAACCGTCATTCTCTCGTGCATTCTCTCGGCGTTCTATTTACTCTTGATCGTGCTGCATGTGAGCAATGTGTCGTCCGTCCAGTCTAACCAGCTAGAGGCGATCGCAGACCGTACGGCCCAGGCGGAGCAAGAGCTTGAGACGCAAATTGATACCCAGTTAGGACAGCGTCGCACCCTAATCAGCCAGCTCTTAGAAAGTCCAGAGTTACGGGATCAAGCCGTTGCGCGCGGCCTGATTTCGGCAGAAGACGCCGCCGTTCTAAATCAGTTCGAAGATGACCCTCAGCAGCTCGAAACCTATCTTCAAGGTCTTGAAAGCCAAGCAGAAGGGGTCCGCAGCGAGCAGCAGACCGAGATCGACGACCAGCGTGAGACGCGCATCAGCGAGATTAAGAGCGACGCCGTCAAGTCAAACTTACGGATTGGGCTCAGCAGTCTGCTGCTGGCCATAGGTTACGGGG
>JBARYO010000220.1:0-4187 GCA_049647905.1 Elainellaceae cyanobacterium
ACTTAGGTCATGGCGTATTTCTAGAGATGGTCAAAATTCCGAGCGGACGGTTGGTTGTGGGGGCCGATAGGGCAGCGAAGGGGGCAGGCGAGAGAGAAAAATCTCGGCGCGAGGTGACGGTGCCTGAGTTTTGGATGGGGCGATATCCTGTCACTCAAGCTCAATGGCGCTCGGTAGCTGCACTGCCAAAAGTTGAGCAGGACTTAGAGCCTGAGCCGTCTAATTTCAAGGGCGATCGCCGTCCTGTAGAGGACGTATCCTGGCATAATGCCCAAGAGTTCTGCAAACGTTTGAGTAGGCGCACTGGAAAGGATTACCGGCTACCAAGTGAGGCTGAGTGGGAATACGCCTGTAGGGCTGGAACTACAACGCCCTACAGCTTTGGTGATGCCATTACCGATAATCTAGCCAACTATGGCCGTAGCGTTGGTGAGACGGCAGATGTCGGCAGCTACCCTGCTAATGAATGGGGCCTGCAGGACATGCACGGCAATGTTTTTGAATGGTGTCAGGACCCCTGGCATGACAGCTACAATGGCGCTCCTACCGATGGCTCTGTGTGGTCAGAATACAATAGTATGTATATACTACGCGGCGGTTCTTGGATCAACGATCCTAGGTCCTGTCGCTCTGCGTACCGCGGCAGGTACTACGCCGACTTCCGCGGCAGCGGTGTCGGTTTTCGGGTTTGTTGTTCGGCCCCCAGGACATAGCCCTTTTCCCTTTTTCACTCTTGCCCTCTGCCGCGCCACAAATAAAAAGCCCCACAGCATAGCACAGCAGCGCGGTGGGATATAGTGGCTTTTATCTGTTCACTCCTTAGTCCAGCCACCTGGTAGATTTGGTTTATCAGTTCCACCTGTAAAACCAGATAGCCAGATAGCCAGACATGAAAATCATAACAGTGACCGGCTACAAAGGCGGTTGCTCAAAGTCCACTACGGCAGTGCATGTGGCCACCTTCTTTGCTGAGCTAGGCGATACCGTACTGGTCGATGGCGATCCCAATCGTACTGCGATCGCCTGGTCGAAGCGGGGCCAGCTTCCTTTCACCGTAGTTGATGAGCGCAAAGCCATGAAGGTAGTGCAAAACCGGGATTACCTGGTGATTGACACACCGGCGCGGCCCGACTCTGAGGACCTAAAAGAGCTAGCCGACGGATGCGACCTACTGATTCTACCCACCTCCCCTGACGTGGTGGCCTTAGAGCCGATGCTGCAGACGGCTAACGACCTTGGCGATACGGCCAACTACCGGGCGCTGCTCACCATTGTTCCGCCGCGACCAAGCCGTGAAGGGGAAACCATGAGGGCAGAGCTTAGAGAAAATGGAATCCCAGTATTCGATACCATGATTCGCCGTGCCGAGGGCTTCAAGAAAGCAGCTCTAGAGGGCGTACCGATACGGGACGTTAGGGAATCACGATCGCGTTTGGCGTGGATTGACTATCAGTCGTTGGGCAAGGAAATTCTAGGGGTACTGGGCAATGGCTGAGGAAAAGAAGAGCGGTAAGTATTCGGGTATCATTCGGCAAGCCAGACAACCAGATGACCAGACTGAAGAGCGATCGCAAAAGCCAGATGACCAGCAAACCAAACAACCAGCAAACCAGCAACCTGGTCAACCGGTTGACCAGAAGAGCAGCAAACCAGAAAAGCAGGTGAACCTATGCGTCAAGGTACCTGAGTCATGGCGGCGGCACTGGGCAGCTCACAGCAAGCTACAGGGCGTCACCATGACGGAAGTGATGGTAGAGGCGTTAAGCCAAAAATTTGGTTTACCAGAGGACCAGAGAACCAGATAGCTGGCTACCTGGCCACCAGTACCCTAAGCGCTGCCAGCTGCCGCTCCATCGCTTCCATTCGCCCGGTCAACCGCTCGACCTGGCCGGTAAGAGTATCGGCATCCCCATGCTCAAGATATTGGGCGATCGCTTCATAGACAACTTGCGCTGGCTTGCGTCCAGTTCTCTTAGCGAGACGGTCAATCTCGGTTTTCCACTGGACCGGAACGCGGCTGCTCACTAATGGCTTTGCTGGCATCTTTTGATATCATCGATAACTCTTACTCTGAGATTAACCTATCTCACTCTGATATCGTTGATAGCGCTGCATTCTCAATAAGCCCCATCCTCCTGCAATAAGAAAAACAAAACGGGTGATAGTGCCCCGTCATGGGCTGAAACCCATTAAAGCGGTTCGTCTTTGGTACTAATTACGAACTACAATAGAAGTATCGTTTCAGGTAACCCACAATGCCCCGTGACGGCAAAACGAACCGAGCCGGTAAGGCTGCGATACTCGAACCCGAAGAATTGAGCGCGCTGCTCTACGAACTAGACGATCCTCACAAGGCGATCGCCGCTATCTGCTACCTGACGGCGGGGCGCATTGGCGAGGTGCTGCAGCTGAGGGCTGAGCATGTGCGGGGCGGGTATGTGGTGTTCCCTCGCTCCAATACCAAAACGGGGGAGACGCGCCGGGTAGTCGTTAGCGAGCCATTAGCGGCAGTCTTAGAACGGTTGCCATCTAGCAGGTATCTATTCCCCAGCTCTGGCAAGAGTGGCCATATGACGGCCCGCGCTGTTGAGAAGGCGGTGAAGGTCGCAGCGGCACTGCTGGACTATGACGGGGTATCGATGCACAGCTTTAGGCGATCGCGATTGACCCACTTGCATGAGCAGGGCTGGGGACTGCATGAGCTGAAGCGAGTAAGTGGGCATAAGTCTCTGCAGCAGCTGCAAGAATACTTGGGAGTTGACCAGGGCGCGGTAGACCAAAAGCTACAGGCGGCTGATGCGGCGCTGGTGCTCTGAAGGCGATCGCAAGGGGACGCATCTCCAACAGAAAACCGCCTGGGGCGATTCCCAAGCGGTTTAACTGCCCCTGGTGAAGGGTGTGGCGTCTGCTGTTGTTCTTTATAGAGTAGCGCACTGGGGTTAGCGACTATCTCAGCCAGTAAAGGCTACTTGCGGGAAAGCTCTTGTAACCCCGCCATTGGTTCGATGTCTTTTCCCATATCATCGAAACCCTGGAATAGGTAAGCGGGCAGATCGTTATTTTTCTGGAAGTAATGGTGAATTGCCCAAAACCGATGCTGGATATCGATCCTCGCCTTTTCTGCCGCGATCGCCTCATCAATTGAATGATGCGGCCCGCAAGCTGATGTGTCGGACCCCGTAATTTCCTGGAAGCTTCCCACGTAGTAGCCAGCCTCGGTTTTGTGCACCAGGATGGCAACCCCCCGGTAGGCGATCGCTTCACAGTAGCTCGGTGGATTGTCGGAAATATCAAGCCAGATCTGGTCTTCTTTCTCGGGCGTGAGAGCGTCAATTTTGGCCTGGAATTTTGCCCATGCGGCCTGCACCTGGTTTAAGTGCAACTCGACGTTTTCGAGAACCTTGAGCCCTTTCTCTTGGTAATCCATGTTTTTTCTTCCTTTATATAAATGCACAACTCGTCTCTATCGCCCCATCACTGGGGATGCCCTACCCCGGAATTGCACCGAGGAATGCTGGCTAGGGCGTGAAAATTAAATGGCGGATTCTGCAAAATAAATCTGTCCGCGATTGCCACGGCGTTTGGCATCCTGCACCAAGCCGCTGGCCACCCGTACGGCCTCTCGCCAGTCACCTACAGAGATGTCACAGACGCCGATGGTTACCCCTAGCTCTTGCTCACGGAAAACCTGTAACATCCGCTCAGCAGCCCCTACAGCGTCTTTTTGTGGAACAACGGCCAACACCTCATCGCCGGAATACCAACGGGCCACAATCGAGCTACCACGGGATTGGCGGAACTGAGCGATCGCCGCACGGATACGGCTATCTACAGCCTCATAGCCCCAGCGTTCGTTGGCATCGTGCATTCCATCAACATCGAAAAACAGGATGCTGCCAGCTTTCGGAGGGTTAGCTTCAAGGCCAGAGCGGGTTAAGCAACCATAGACGCCGTCAAACATCGCTTTGCGGGCGCGGCGGCACTCTCGTACAGCCCAACCAATAGCGGCGATGGTGGCAGTGAGTTCGAGTAGGTCAAACGGTGTCATAAGGATTACTCTGATAAATCAATGCGTGGTGGTGCGCGCCGTCGCGATCGCTCACTAGACGCTGCTCTGCCACAATCCAGGCATCCACACGACCCGCGCCGTCGGTGACAACCATGTATTTGCGGCCTACGGTATGGAC
>JBARYO010000221.1:0-14026 GCA_049647905.1 Elainellaceae cyanobacterium
GGGCAAGATATTGAGCGGATGCTGGTGCGCTTCCCTCGCCTGCGGGAGCGGCAGAGCCAAAAAGCCGGACTGCTTTCGGGGGGTGAACAGCAGATGTTGGCGATCGCCAGGGGGTTGATGGCCCGCCCCCGCCTCTTGTTGCTGGATGAGCCATCGCTAGGCTTAGCGCCGCAGCTAGTGGCAGAGCTGTACGCCACGCTGGCGGCGCTGCGGGATGAGGGCCTGACGATTTTGCTGGTGGACCAGATGGCGAATTTAGCGCTGGCGATCGCGGACCGGGTCTATTTGCTGGAGATGGGGCGGGTTGTGCGATCGGGCCTGGCGGCGGAGCTGCGGGACGATCCGATGATTTCCCAGGCGTATTTGGGGGCAAATGCGCGGTAGCGGCATCGTCTCCGGGGGCGATCGTCGTCGCTATTGACGCCGCAGCTAGGCGATATCGAGCGATTCCCCTGGGAGCATGTCGAGCGAATGCTGCCGCGCTAGCCAACGCCCACGGAGATTCAGTTGCTCGCTCCATAGGCGCGCCATCCCAAATTTGGTCAGAGCATGTTGGTGACCACCCGCCGCAAAATCTCCGTCACCTCGGCAGCCATGAGCGCATCCACATAACGAGCTTCTTCATTCGCATTGCCCATGTCCTTCGCGGCAATGAGTGTCATGCACAGGGCATAGCGCTGGTGGGTGGCGGTGAAGTCTGTGGCACCTTGACGCGGCAGATTGAAGTGAACCAAAGCGCAGTACGACAGCTCGGTGCGATCGCGTAGGCTGCTGCGGCCAAAGCCGCTTTTAGAGATAATTGCTGGGTCTGTCAGTTCGTTTTGTAGGCCCAAGGCTTCGATGGCCACGTCGATGTAACGAGCCGTGTCGGTGCTCATGGCCTGCAGGACTGGCTTGAGACTGTGGCCTTGGGCCGAAGCAAAGTTTGCCTGCCTTGAAATGGGATAGTGCCAAGTTGCCATGGTCAGGAGTCGGGTGAGGTCGTAAGTCGAAACCAGATTGTCGCCATAGTGCATCACGCCTGGTGAGTTGAGCAACACCTTCCCGGTGTCGGTATCCCAAAGCTGTGGATGGGAAATAAACGGCACCTCACCGTAGCGGCCCCGAAACGTCAGCTGCGCATTCCCGGTGGCCTGCCGCATCCATCGCTCTAGGGCCACTGGGGTCTCAAAATGCTTGAAGGTAGCGGCTAGAGCATTGGATGTGGCAATGCGGTTGTCGTAGCTGACGACGCCCTCCGCCAGGGTGGAAAACGGGTAGCTTGGGCCACCCACGGCGCGGATGCGGCAGCGATCGATGGGGATGGTAGGGGCGATCGCATTGCTCCGTTCCACTAGGGAAAGTAGCGGTGCAAACTTAGTGGCACTCCACATTTCGCGGTTGTTCAACGCTAGGCGACCGAGCCAGCGAGCCTGGAGGCCACCCTGGGCCAGGGTCGCCAAGCAGACACAGCCTGACACGATATCGGGGTCAAGAAAGTCGAGTCCGTCAGGCTCAATTTTTGGCAGAACACCCCGGTCTGGATAGACTGTAGCCCCTACCAAAGGTATGGTCACAGCGGCGGTCGGCTGGCCAAAAGCCTGGAGCCTGGAGGCATATTGGCTAATTTCCCGTCGATAGGGCGATCGCGCAATTCCTCGGTCCAAGAACGCTAGTTTCTCGGCATGGAAGCCCGCCTCTTGCCGCAAAAACCGCGTAAATAGCGCTGGGCGATCTTTTGCAGCAGTAACGCCTGGAAAATCTCGCGTCAGCTGATCTGTGGGAACTTGCAGGGCGCGACAGATCAGCGCCGCTGCCTCAGCTCGGGTAATGGGTTGGTTGGGTCGCAGGGGCCGTGGGGTCGCCAATAACTCTAAAAGCTGGCGGTCTATTGCGGCGGCGATCGCCCGCTGGGCCCAGGATGGAATATCCGCAGCGTCGCTGAACTGCTGCGCCACCTGCTCAGGCTGTAGTCCTTTTGGGGGTTGGCTAGCGCCTAGACCAGCTTCCAGAACGATAATAGCCTGCAGCCTAGAAAGGGCCTCTTGGGGGCGAAAGGTTCCATCCTCAAACCCGCTAAATAGTCCGCGTTGGCTAACCCATTCAATGGCCCCCTTGGCCCAAAACAACTCGGAGACATCGCTAAACGTAGCGCTGGCTTGCCGGTCAGTCAGTTGGGGAAAGACCTGTGTCATCAGCGCCGCAAATTCTGCCCGAGTCAGACCTACATTGGGGCGAAAGGTTCCGTCAGGATAGCCATTGATGATGCGGCGCTGGGCCAAGGCCAAGATGTGTTGATTGGCCCAGTGGCGTGTGACGTCAGAGAACATAGGCACTAACCAGCGTCATCGCAAGACGCCAAACTCTCGGCAACAGTACTCTAAGTATCCAACGATAGCTGCCGCTTTCTGAAAAAAGTGCCCGCTAGACCTCCCCCCACTAGACCTCGACCCACTGCCGTAGCAAGTTGGCATGGGTTTTACTCAGCAGATCGAATTCTGCGGTTTTGCCGTACTTTTCAAAAATAGAGCGGCGAGCCGTGTCCAAATCAAACAACAGCTCGCGCTGTTGGGCATCGCGAATCAAACTTTGGACCCAAGTTACGGCAGCTAAACGCACGCCGCTGGTGACCTCGGTAACGCAATGGAGCGAGGTGGATGGATACACCACCATGGCCCCGGCGGCTAGCTTAAAGGCCTGTTCACCCATCGCGGTATCAATCAAAAGCTCCCCACCCTCATAGGTCTCAGGGTCGCTAATCCATAGGGTTATGGAGATGTCAGAGCGGACCCTAGGATTGCCCATGATGGCGTTGTCGGCATGCCAGCCGTAAGCCATACCGGTGCTGTAGCGATTCACTAGAGGGGGACGAATGATTTTGGGACGGGCGATCGCTTGAAATAGCGCGTTACCCTGAAGCGCCGAGAGAATGATTGGCGCGATCGCCTCAACGCTGTCAGCATCCTTTCTAAGCTGCTCGTTGGTTTTGACCGTCTTGGCGAAGGTGCCAGCGGTGACCTTACCACTATCGAACTCAGCAGTCTCCAGCAGAGAGCGGATTTTCCCCAGTCTCTCTGCCGTCAGGACGTGATCGATGCAAACGACCATGGATTCAAACCCATCGCATCATTTTGCTCAACCGCCTTCTTCGCCGCCCTCGTCACTTGCTTCTGTCTCGTCTACTTCGGTTTCTTCGGCATCGGTGGGGATGACGTCGTCATCGGCAGTGTTGGCGCCGCCGCAGGCTGCTACTGTGGTCGCCAGACCAAGGCTGAGAAATAGCGCTAAGGCTTTAGATGGTTTGGATGTCATGGATTAAGACTCAACTGGATTAGACGAATATTAACATCCGTATCGTAGCGCCTTGCCCGCAGAAATGACCCTCAAAGCAGAGCCCATCTGAACCACCTCTCGCCAGAATATTTCTTCAGGCCCAGCATATTGACATCACTATCCCATCATTTTCTCGAAAAGCCGCATTATTTCTTGGCGACTTGCTGATCGAATGGAGCTTTATACTTTCAACATAGCGTTCTTATAGTAACGATACAAGCTCGGTATTAAAGTGTAAGTCGGATTACGTAATATAAGCAGCATCTGCATACCTACAGCAGCAGCTGACATGACGTGGGGAATTCTACCAGTTTTGTTTTTTACCCCGTCTTATTTTCCATGCCTAAATCACGCTTCAATTCCCTTGAAACCATAATCTTTGCGGCTCTTGTGACGCCGTTTTTGGCCGGTGGACTCTACGCTGTTTTTTCCCCTTCTATCTCAAAGTTGGTTTCCAAGGGAAAGATAGCGCCCTCAGCCAACGCGTTGATGGACTACCCTAATACATTTGCTGATGTGGAAGCCGTTCCATCTGGAACATTCACTTACGGTGGCAGCACAACCTGGGCTCCCGTCCGAAACGAACTAGATCGCTTCGTTCAGCAAGCTCACCCCAGCTTTCAACTTCGTTACATCGAAGACAATGATGCCAAACCGGGCTCTGGAACAGGTATTCAAATGCTTCTTGAAAATCAGCTATCGTTTGCTCAAACCTCCCGCACTGTCAAAGAGCAAGAACGCGAACAGGCTGAAGCTTTAGGTATTACGATATCTGAAACTCCGATTGCCATTGACGCGATCGCGTTTGGTGTTAACCCAGCTCTATCTGTTAATCGACTCAGCCTTGATGAGATAGGCCGCATCTATCGCGGCGAGATAACCAATTGGCAAGACGTTGGCGGACCTGATTTGGCGATTACGCCCTATACCCGTCCTCCACAAGACAGCGGTACTGTAGGATTCTTCGTAGACAATGTGATGGATGGTGCCGACTTTGGCAATCAAGTGGTCTTCGTAGAAACACTGACCGTAGGACTGAGACAGCTGGCTTCTGATCCCGGCGGCATTTACTATGGCTCGGCTCCTGAGATCGTGCCCCAGTGTGAGATCAAGCCCATTGCCCTCATCAACGAGATGGGAGTCGATATCCCTGCCCATCAGAACGACTATATTCCTCCGAGTCAATGCCCCGATGCGCGTAATCAAATCAACTCTGCGGCATTTCAGGCCGGAGCATATCCGCTCACGCGGCAGCTCTACGTCATTGCGAGAGACAACGATGAATCGTCGTCTGAGGCGGCCAAAGCTTACGCGCAGCTTCTGTTGTCAGACGAAGGGCAGCGGCTTATCCAAGAGATTGGTTTTGTGCCAATTCGAAATCATTAAACGCCTCGCGATCGCTAAGGGGAGTTTGGATTGCCGTCATCCCACTCGACGGTGTTGTCATTGCGGGTGATCATCACGTAAATATTCGTAAATTTTTTCTGACTAATACTGTTGACGTATTGCGCGTAATGCATATAGAAGTACCTCCTACATATATGCATTACGGCATACTCTCGTACAGATGACTTCTAAAGTGACCTTACAAAAGCTCATCGCTGCCAACGGCGGTAAAGTAGACGGTATGAATCTCGATGGCCAGGACTTGTCAGGTCTCAACTTAGAGCGAATCTCTCTAAAACACGCTAGCCTTCGAGGTGCCAACCTAACTAAGGTCAGCTTAAAGCATGCTAATCTGGATGGCTCTGACTTGTCTCAAGCTAACCTGCGCGGGGCTGATCTATCTCAGGCTAATGTTAGAAACGCCAAACTTTGCAAGGCATCCCTAACACAAGCAAAGCTGATTATGGCTGGCTTTTGTGGAGCCGACCTGAGTCATGCTGACCTGACTGGGGCTAACCTATCAGCTGCAGATTTCACTCGGGCCATTTTACGTGGCGCAACGTTATCAGATGCGGATCTGCGGAATAGCTGCTGCCTCAACGCCACCATACTTCCCTCAGGAGAGTGCACCGAAAACCATGCGAACACTAACTGGGATACTTGGGATGCTCCAGACAATGGTAGCCCCAGACCTGACCATAACTCTCAGCCTGAAGTGGTTGATCGTGGCCGGCGTCATTCATGGTTTCGATTCTAGCTTGCCCCACTATTGAGAAGGCGAGCATAGTTCCCACCCTCTTCCCACAACGTTTCGTGGGTTCCCCGCTGCACTACCTTGCCCCGCTCCAGCACGATAATCTCGTCACAATCGCGAATTGTGCTCAGCCGATGGGCCACAATCAAGCAGGTGCAGCCCCGCCGCCGCAGGTTTTGGTCGATGCGCTTCTCTGTTTCTGTATCTAGGGCGCTAGTGGCCTCGTCCATGATTAAAATTGTAGGCTCAGCGACCAAAGCGCGAGCAATCTCCAGTCGCTGCCGCTGTCCACCGCTCAGGTTAGAGGCTCCCTCCAGAAGGGTTGCATCGTATCCACCAGGAATCGACAGAATCACTTCTTCAATGTCAGCATCCTGACAGGCCCGCCGTAGAGATGCTTCTGAGACAGTGGTATCCCATAGGGTGAGGTTGTCGCGGATGGAGCCCGCAAACAGCAAAATCTCCTGTTCCACTACAGCAATGGAATTGGTCAACAGGCTGCGGGGAATGCGATCGCGCGGTACTCCATCAAAGCCCACCTCACCAGACCACGGCTGATACAGACCTGCCACTAGCTTGGCAATGGTGGATTTTCCTGAGCCACTGCCTCCGACTAGGGCGACCCGCTGCCCCGGATTCACCGTCAAATCAAAGTTTTCGATCAGCGGGGCATCTAGGGGGCTATAGCCGTAGGTGAGCTGCTCTAGCGTAATGAATCCCGCTAATTTAGGACCGTCGATGGTCGGGGGATGCGCTGTTGTCGATTGGGCTGTATCTTGCGCCACCGTTGGTGAGCTCAATGATGGACTGGCTCCCTTACCTCCAGTCTCCAACGCAGTGGTGAACTGGGTATCGATGGGATTGTTGAGGATATCGTCCAGCCGCTCCAAATTGCCCTGCAGGGTCTGCAGCGTACTGCCAAAGCGCACCAGCGTATTCACCGGGCGCTGAAAGCTGACCATCAGCAGCTGAAATGCCACCAGCTGTCCAATGGTTAGGTTGCCTGTGATTACCCGCCAGCCTCCCAACATCAGCAGTGAGGCCGCTGCCAGGGCGGAGAGGAGAGACGGCAGCAGATTGACCGCCCGATTCACCAGCTCTAGCTCCTGTTGGGCGTTGATGGCTTTGGTGTAGTAGCCTACCCAGCGGGCAAAAAAGTCTGACTCGATGCCCGAGGCTTTGAGGGTTTCGATGTTTTGCAATCCTGCGATCGCCGTCCCTGAGACTTTGCCATACTCTTGGGACAGCCGTCGGGTGCTGTCTACCCGCTGGCGCGACACCCATTGCAGGGTGGCTACATTGACGGCGGAGAACACTACCACCATCAGGGTTAGGGGCAGGTCGTAGTAGGCCATGGCAATGCCATAGAACACTACCATTACTAGGCTGATTGCTGTGACAGTTAGCCGCCCCGACAGCACGTTGGCCACGCTGTCGTTGAGGCGAATACGGCTGCTGATTTCCCCAGCAAAGCGCTGGGCATAGAAGCTGACGGGCAGCCGCAGTAGGTGCCACACAAATTGACTGGAGAGCACCACCGCTAGCTTGATTTTGAGCGCCCGCAGGAATCGAAGCTGCAGCAGAGTCAGCATTCCCTGAACCACCACAATCAGCACCATCGCCCCCAGAATGTAGGGCAGCCACTCCTGCCGCCCTCCCACTAGCACGGTGTCCACAAAAATTTGGCTAAAGGCGGGCAGCGCCAGGTTGGGAATGACTAGCAGAAAGCCCACCGCCACACAGTACAGTAGTGCCCAGGTTGAGCCTTTGAGCCGCCGTTGCAGGGAGGCGATCGCATTAGGGGCGTCACCGCCGGGTTCAAACTCGTCACCGGGCTCCAGGGTCAGCACGATGCCGGTATATCCCTCATCAAACTCGTCAAAGCTCACCGTACGGGGACCTTGGGCTGGGTCATTGAGGTATACCTTGTCTTTGCCGAAGCCTTCGACAACTAAAAAGTGGTTGAAATGCCAAAAGACGACGAATGGCGGCGGCAGCTCCACAACTGCCCCCAGATGCTTTTTGTAGCCTTTGGCTACCATCCCATAGCGCCGGGCCGCTTTAAGGACGTTGGCAGCGGTAACGCCGTCCCGCGAGACGCCACAGGTCTGACGCAGCTCCACCAGTGGGACTACTTTGCCATAGTGGGCCATGACGATACCTAGGGCCGCTGCACCACATTCCACTGCCTCCATTTGCAGCACGGTTGGTGTTTTGACCCGATGGCGTGATGATCGGCTAAAAATCTGGAACGGATGAATGAACATTGTGGCGGGCGTCACTCACTCAGGAAGGGAAACACCAGGGCGATGGGAGGGCGCTCATCTAGGGTAATTTGCATCGTGGCGGCAGTACCAGGTAGAACTACGGTGTCGTTGCCGCTAGCGGAGGACCAGCGATAGCCGCTGGCAGTAGTCGATTCGGCCTCAAGGGTAACCAGCACCTCCACTTCGGCGAGTGCTACTGCGTCATCGGTAGAGCCCATCTTCCGGGCCATACCCAAGGTGGTTGTGGAGGGAACGGTGACCTCTTCGACGCGACCGACAAGGCCACCCATGCGCTCGGAGCCGGTGCTAGGCACGATCAGCACGTCCATGTCAGGTCGGACCTTCGCGCCATCGGTACGGCTGAGATAGGTTAACCCCACCAGCGAATCAGCCTCATCTGAGGGCTGAACCAGTATACCGGGGCCAGCAACGGTGCGCGGAATACGGGCCACCACACTCCAAAGAATACCGAGGCTCATGAGCACCCCCAGCGCGACGAGAGGGATCCAATGCCGCGGCCGCACAATCTGCATTAGCTGATCGAGCTGCTCTGGAGAGGACAGGCGCTCTAGAGACTCTTGGCGAAATAAGTTGGTTTTCTCAGCTCTCTCTGCCATGGGGAGACTTTATCTACAAAACAGTTCGTCGTATCTGGATAGCCTAGAATAGTCCACCAGATGACGTTTTTTGATTCTAGGTTGAAAATTGTTAACTGACGCCCAATCGCTGTAGCATCCAGTTGAACCGCGCCGCGCCTTGGGACGCTTGCTGTAGGGCATTGAGGTCTAGCTCTTCGTCCATTGCCTCAGCCTCTTGATTCATCGCTAGGCTAGTACCGGCGCTCGCGCCGTCTTCGTCATTTGCTATCGCTTCCATTCCCGTCACCGCTTGCAGTAGTTTAGCGAGCTGAATGGCCAGAACACGGTGAAAGCGAGCCGAAAACCCCGTGTCTTGCTGAAGCCGGGCGGATACAGCCTGGCGCGGGATGGATAACACTAGCGCCTCTTCCTGAGCGCGAATAGTGACAGATAAGGGACGGAAGTCCAGAAACGCGCCAGTGCCTGCCATTTCCCCCTTAGTGAGGGTGGTAATCTGCTGCATCTTGCCCGCTGTCTCAATGGGGCAGTCGAAGCACACCTTGAGCGGATTGACGTCGCCGTCTTGCCACAGGACAGCGAACGTGCCTTCTAAGATGAGATGGAGCGCATCCACGGGCCGACCGGCCTGCAGCAAAAAATCGTCTGGGGCGATGGTCCTCACGTGCCCTGTGGTGGTCAGCCAGTCAATATCACTGTCTCGGAGTTCCCCCAGCACCAGTAGCGCTTCCTGCAGTGTCTCGCGCTGATGTCCGTAGCGCAGGGTTGCAGGCTGCTTGTATCGCCGCCGCAGCTGCTCAGACAGAATCAGCGCCAGCGCTCTGTAGAATCGGGCGGCAAAGCCAGTATCGTCCTGAAGCTTGCTGCTGAGTTTTTGAAGCGGAATGGCGATCGCTGTCGATGGAGCTGTCGCTTGGAGAATAGATGGCGGTGTGGGTAGATCTAGAAGCGCTTCGCCACCCAAGATTTCACCTTGTATTAGCTGCCCCGATGGAGCGATCGCATCGGGAGAAATAATGCCTAGCTCCCCATCCAGCAGAATATATAAGCAGGGGGTTGATCCGGGATCGTCATGGGATTCATGGACAGTGAGGCGATCGCCCGCCGCAAGCTGCTTCTGTTGTCCAGCGGTAACCATCCAATCTAAATCGACGTTGCTGAGTTCCCGAAGCAGAATTTCTGTCATAGCGGTAGGTGATTCAGATCAAAGAGATACATAATAATGCCGGATTCGGGATATTACTGCTGTAGCCTGACGCTACAATCGGCGACGAAAATTAGTCGTCCAGCCACCATATCGGCACTAAATCAACACTGTTGTAAAAATTAACTATCTGCATTATTACTTTGACAGCGTAATTTAGGCGATCGCCGTCCTATGAGGCTAGCAAATTTGACGGTAGGCTTGCTGGAGATGTGACTGAGATAGGCTGAAATTCCCAGTTTGCCTTGCTTACCATGAGAACATGAGATTCAGATTAGAGCAGTCATATTTATCCTGACTTTAAGCCTGAAAGGTCGCTTATGTCGGCCTACGCCAATACCCATCTAACCCTAAGATAGGGTTAAGCTATGGTGCTTAAGATTGGAATCAACATAGCAAATAACACAGTACTATTGCTCCTGATGACTGGAGCATATTATCGGCATCAGTCATCACAGTTACTTAAGTTTTGTTTTTGCTATTGTAGTGTAGAGTTAGATTCATCTTTTTAAGGAGATCAAAAATGAGCGAAGATATCAAAAAATCAGTCTCTTCAGATGCTGAGCTCTCCGATGAGCAGCTTCAAGACGTTGCAGGTGGTCTAAGCGGTCGCCATGCAGAAGAGTTTGAAGAAGGCCTCGGCAACAAGCTGTCGGGTCGCCATGCAGAAGAGTTCAAGGAAGGCCTAGGCAATAAGCTGTCGGGTCGCCATGAAGAGGAGTTCAAGGAAGGCCTAGGCAATAAGTAGTAGTTACGTCCACCTGGTGTAGCGTCGCCATGGGGCGACGTTGCTGGATTGGCCCTAATACTTGTCTAGCGAGAGGGGCGGTGGCTTAGCTCGCAGGTTCCTCTCGGATGAAGTCTAGGCACCCTTACCGGGGGTCTAGACTTTTTTCTTTTATAATCTCCTAAATCAACCTGCGTTTCAGCCCATGACCACCCAACCGACCCCAAGCGATCGCGCCTTAGAACTGGGCGCTGGCGATCGCCAGATTTCCGGCCACGATCCCCTTCTGCTAACGGAGGCGAACGCGGCTTGGATTGTACGCTCGGGGCATATATCAATATTTGCGGTTGAGGTGCAGCACGGCATAGCGCGGGGACCACGGCAGTATCTGTTTTCCGTTGGGCCAGAGGAGACCCTGTTTGGTCATGCCATCGCTCCTGAAATATCACAGCTGGTCCTCTTGGCGGTTCCCTTAGAGCCGACGGTAGTTACGCGAGTGGCGCTGTCCGAGGACCTGCCGGGCATTCCTACAGCCAGCACCGCTGACAACGCGGTGCCTGACGCTGGCAGTCAAGCCTTGTCGTTTGCCGAGCTTAAAGCGAGAATTGACCCCTGGATTCTCAAGCTCAGTCAGCTGGACAGCTTACCGATACCCAGCGATGACATCTCGAGCGCATCCCAGCACTATCTATCTTTAGCCCATGACGCGTCACTTCACCCAAAGGCCAATGAGGTTTTGTGGCTCAAAGTGCAAAACGGACGTGTGGATTGGCTGGGGCGATCGCCCTTTCCCGTTGTGCCTAAAACCGGCTGCTTTCCTGTCGGTCATGGGACTTGGGTTACAGCCCGCAGCAGCGTAGACCTATTTGCCCGCGCCACAGCCCATGTCAAGCACCCCATTATTCTTATCCTAGGGCTGGCCCAGCTGCATTGTTACACCATGCAGCATCTGCAGCAGGTTTTGGCTCGCAAGCATCTGTTAGCGCGGCGTCAGTTTCAGCAGCGCCAATCCCTAGATCAAAACGCGACTGAAGCGACCCTGCGCAACCTGTCCGCTGTGCTGGCCCCGGAAGACGATCGCTGGCTACAGGCTGACTCTGCGCTGTTGGTGGCGGCGGGCGCCGTGGGGCGTGCCATGGGGGTGACGATTCAGCCGCCCTCTAATGGAGAAGATTTTTCCCGCCTCAAAGAGCCCCTAGAGGCGATCGCTCGGGCCTCTAGGCTGCGGCTACGGCGGGTATTGCTACGCGGGAATTGGTGGCAGCGGGATAGCTATCCAATCGTGGCCTTCCTGGAGGGGCACCGACCCGTGGCCTTGATTCCCACCAGGCAACAGAAGACACGCTACGAAATCCTCGACCCGATTGGGCAAGGGCTGGCTCAAGGTGAGGCTGTAGCGGATGAGGCCTCAAACACAGCACTGGGAGATGACCATATAGATCGTCCGGCCAGCCCCGATCGTCAAGCTGTCACCCCAGCGATCGCCCGCTCTCTAGAGCCCGTCGCCTATATGTTCTATCGTCCTCTCCCTGAGGACAGCCTCAATGCCCTAAGCTTGATGCGCTTTGCCTTAGATGGCCGCTACAGAGATGTGATTGCGGTAGTGGTGACCGGTGCAGTGGCCACCCTAATTGGAATGCTGGTCCCCCAAGCAACGGCTATACTGATTGATGATGCCATCCCCTATGGCAACCGGGCGTTGATTGGCCAAATCGGTGTCGGCCTGGTTGCCGCAGCATTCGGCGTCGCCAGCTTTAACTTTGCCCAGGCGATCGCCTCTATGCGGCTGGAGACCGTTTCCGATGCGTCCCTGCAGGCAGCAGTGTGGGATCGGCTGCTGCGGCTGCGGGCCACTTTTTTCCGGGAGTATTCCACTGGGGATTTGAGTGGTCGGGTTTCTGCTGTAGGGGCCATTCGCCGCCAGCTCAGCGACACGGCGCTCCAATCTATTTTCTCTGGGGTGTTTGCCCTACTCAACTTAGGACTGCTGCTGTACTACAGCCCGCAGTTAGCCCTGTTAGCCCTCAGCGTGGCGCTGGTGGTGGTGCTATTTACGACGGTGACCGGTGCGCTGCTGATTCGCAAGCATCGCCCTTTGATGGAGATTGCTGGAGAGCTGAATGGATTAGTGATTCAGCTGATCAACGGCGTACCCAAGCTGCGGCTGGCGGGGGCTGAAACCCGAGCGTTTGCCCACTGGGGGGAGAAGTATCGCCAGCAGCTGCGCTTAACCCTGAGTACGCAGCAGCTGGAGGACGGGGTTGATGTGGTCAATACGATGCTGCCGGTGCTGACTACGGTGCTGCTGTTTTGGATCGCCAGCAGTCTGATCGATGACGGTGGCTTGTCTACCGGGGTCTTCTTGGCCTTTAGCGTCGCCTATGGCACCTTCATCAGCGGTGCCCTCAGCCTCAGCAATAGCATCATCGATATTCTAGATATCATTCCCCTGTGGCAGCGATCGCAGCCCATCCTTAACGCTAAACCTGAGGTGAATTCCTACAATGCAGACCCCGGAAAGCTCCAAGGTCGCGTCGCGCTGGACCACGTGACGTTTCGCTATCGGGACGACGGTCCGCTGATCTTAGATGATGTGTTGGTAGAGGCACAGCCGGGGGAATTTATTGCGCTGGTGGGGCCGTCTGGCTCTGGAAAATCCACCGCGTTTCGCCTCATGCTGGGGTTTGAGGATCCCCAGTCTGGGACGGTGACCTACGACGGACAGGATCTCTGTGGCTTGGATGTCACTGCTGTGCGGCGGCAGTTGGGGGTGGTGCTGCAAAATGGCCGCATCAGCGCCGGAACTATTTTTGAAAATATTTCTACCGGTGCGCTGATTACGATGGATGATGCCTGGCGTGCGGCGGAGATGAGCGGTTTGGCTGAGGATGTACAAACCATGCCCATGGGGCTACATACGGTGGTCAGCGAAGGGGGCGGGAATCTCTCTGGCGGACAGCGACAGCGGCTGATGATTGCCCGTGCCTTGGCCCTAGAGCCACGGGTGCTGCTGATGGATGAGGCGACGAGTGCCTTGGACAACCGTACCCAAGCGATCGTGAGCCAAAGTTTAGACCAGCTGCAGGTCACCCGCATCGTTATTGCCCACCGCCTCAGTACGATTCGCAATGCCGATCGCATCTATGTGTTGGAGGCGGGGCGGGTGGTGCAGCAGGGCAGCTTTGAGGCGCTGGTGGCCCAAGAGGGGCTGTTTGCGCAGTTGATTAAGCGACAGATAGCGTAGACGATCTGTCGGCTTTGGGGGTCCGGAGATTTGGCGCTATGACGGGCGATCGCTGACGATGCATGTTCTACCGGATGGGGCGTATGAGCAGCGGAGCTTTGGCATTGCGCTGCCTGGAATTATGGCGATCGGTGTGACTGAGTTTTTGAGGTTACGGTTTGCTCAGGGTGATGGACTGCCTCTAGGCGAGAATATTTTGGTGAGGCAGTTTCGGCAGTAGGTTAGGGGTCAGCAGTCGGGTGCATAGACTAGTCAGGGTCGCCGGAGTGTTGGCTGCTATTGATTCTCCTGATCAATCAGGAGTAATAGTTTTGAAATAGTTCAATTGAACTATGATGCTCATGTGGTTTGTCTTGCGGTGATGGACTTATCAGTATCGGCACACGATACTTTCTAAGCAATTTATTTGCCTAGTACCTGATAGCGGAAATAAGGCTATGGTTTAGAGGTAGGGTCTAGATGCAGATAGAGCCATGCCACGACAAGCCGCAGCTCCCATCAGCTTAAGCGAATCAGAACGAGCAACGTTAGAGAAG
>JBARYO010000222.1:0-9666 GCA_049647905.1 Elainellaceae cyanobacterium
GCTGCGGGCCTCCTGCAGCCGGTAATAGGCCGCGTCGTCCTTGCCGTAGTCCTGCTCAGTCCACATGACCTCAGAGTAGGAGGCCATCCCCTCCTTAACCCAGGCATGGGACCAATGCTTAATCACCACCAAGTCCCCAAACCACTGGTGCGCCAGCTCATGCACCACCAAGCTTTCCGACCGGCGGTTGTCGAGGGCGGCTCGCGCGTCCAGCAGGCAGCGGTCAGTCAACAGCGTGGTGGAAGTATTCTCCATACCGCCGAAGATGAAGTCGTCGACGCACACCTGGGCATATTTGGGATAGGGATAGGAATACCCATACGCCTTGCTGAGGAAGTCAACCATGGCTGGCGTTTTGCCCATGGTGCGACGGGCATCCTCTTCTCGCCCTTTTTCAACGTAGTAGGTGATGGGCTTGCCCTGCCACTGGTCCTGCAGCTCAGCAAAATCCCCCACCGCCAGGGTCATCAAGTAGGTGGGGTGGACTTCGTCCTGACGCCAATGGTAGATCTTATGGTCGCCGTCACCCTCGCCAGCAGCCGACTCTACAGAGACCAATCGCCCGTTGGAGATCGCCATCAGGTTGCTGGGAACGTGGACGCGAATTTCAGATGAGGCCAACTGCCCTGGGTAGTCAAAGCAGGGAAACCAGTAGCGGGAGTCCTCATCTTCGCCCTGGGTCCACACCTGAACCGACTTACTAGGGTAGTGCTTGTCAGGACCAATGAAGTAAATGCCTCGCTGGGGCTGATCCACGCTGTAGGCGATCGCGACTGAAATGGGAGTTCCAACCTGGGGAGACTGTACCAGGGTGATCTGCAGCTGTTCCCCGTCGTAGTCAAAGGCTTGCTCCACCTCATCCACCGTGACGCGGCTGATCCCTAGGTTTACAGCATCCAGAGTCAGCTGGGTCACATCGTCCCGAATGGGAGTTAGCAAGATTGTGCATTGTCCCTCATACCGCCGCTGGGGAATGTCCAGTAGCAGATCCAGGAAAATGTGATTGACCTGTCCCGGTCGGTCAGGGGTGTAGTGAGGAGAGGCCCCAGGTAGCTCAAACGGACGGCGCTCATCGGCCAGGCGGTAATGGTGTCCCATGATATGTTACGGCAGATATAAATCGGTGAGGACTAGAGAGCTGTAAACGTAGTAGCCCTTGATATTGTGGCTCAGCTTGAGAGAACAAGTCGCTTGCGCAACGACTCAGCGCGACGTTTTGCGGTGGTGTTCTTTGGGTCCAGCGCCAGTGCCTGCTCGTAGGCCTCCAGCGCTTGGGCCGTCAGCTGCTTTTTCTCGTAGACAAACCCCAAGTTGTTGAGCGCTGTCGGGTACTCCGGCAGACCATCAAGGGCCTTTTTGTATTGTCCAATGGCTAAGTCGTACTGCTCTTGAGCCGCGTAGGCAAACCCTAAAGCGTTTTGCACCAGCGCCTTATTCTCTAAGTCGTCCAAGTCTTTCGCCTTAAGAGCCTTCTTAAACAGGGTTACGGACTGAGCATAGAGGCGCTTGTCCAGATAAATAGAGCCCAGCTCGTAGTAATCCTTTGCCGCTCCCTTTTCCTTGGTCAACTTGTTCTCTAACCGTGAGAGCGTGGATTCCACGCGCCGCGTTTTGAGTACCTGACGAAACAAAAATATGCCGGCTGCCATAAGCAGGCCGACGAGAACGGACAAGTAGAAAATGGGAAGATTAGCGTCCATAGCGCAATCAAATCATCCTAAAAATACCGCGATTGCTTCTCCAGCTTACCTGAAAGCCCCAACAGTCACCGTAGAGTTCCAGATTCGTTAAGGTTATCCAGAATTGGTGCGATCCCGTCGTTGATGCAGCCCTGCGGCAGGCAAGAGGGTAAGTCCAAATCGTCTAGGGGCAGGCCCCAATGTCGGATGCGATCGCGCAGCCAGCCCGTTTCCTGCCAGGTTGCGATCGCATCGTCTACCTGCTGGCTAAGGGTTTGGTACTGCAGACCTCTAGGTATGGCAACCGACAGCGCTTCAGCAGAGAGCAGTGATGGCAGCAATCGGTACTGAGGGTGGGCCTGGGTCCAGCCCGTTAGCACAGTGGCATCTGCTCCAAAGGCAACCACGCGGCCCGCCTCTAGCAGGGCATAGCCATCTTGATATGAGTCAACCCCAACTAATTCGGCCTGGGGTAGGTGCCAACGTAGGTCGTCAATTGTGGTAGAGCCCAATAGCACCGCCACTGGACCCGATTGGATGTCCGTAAAGGCTTGCAGCCCAGGCTGCCGCGTCATCAGCGCCGTCCCGTCGAAGTAATAGGGGGAGCTGAAATCCACGAGACGCGATCGCTGTTCTGTGACCGTCAACCGCGCCACAACCACATCCACCTCATCAGCCAAAAGCAGCGGAATCCGCTCAACGTTGCGAACTGGCACCAATTCCACGGCAGCGGAATCACCCAGCAAGACCGCTGCCAGCTGTCGCGCAATATCCACCTCTAGCCCCTGGAGCTGACCATCATCGCCCTCAAACCCCAGCGGCGGCGCGTTGGCCTTCACTGCGGCAACAAGGTAGCCCCGCTCCCGGATGGTGTCTAAGTCTGCTGCGACACAGCTCCCGGCCCAGCCCGACCCAGCCCAGCCCAGCCCAATCAGAGCAGCGCTCAATATTGCGAGTCTTCTTGGGTTACTCACTGTGGTAGCGTTCGCCTAATTCGGTTTGGCAACCTCAACTACTTTGCTGAAGCCATCGGGGTCCAGGATGGCCATTTGAGCCAACATCTTTCGATTGATCTGCACATCAGCCTTCTTCAAGTTGCCCATCAGCTGGCTATAGGGCAGACCTTCCATGCGGGAAGCCGCATTGATGCGGGCAATCCAAAGGCGACGAAAATCGCGCTTCCGGTTGCGGCGATCGCGATAGGCGTAGCGCAGAGCCTTCATCACCTGCTGGTTAGCGGTGCGAAACAGCTTTGAGTGGGATCCCCGGAAGCCTTTGGCCAGCTTGAGAATTTTTTTGCGGCGTTTGCGGGCCACATTACCGCGCTTTACACGTGGCATATTGTCGGTACTCCTGTGATGTTCTGTCGGTTGTCGTCAGCGTTAGTAATGGGTCTGGTTGCCCAGTACAAAATTTGGCCCTGGAGCCTTAGAGGTAGGGAAGCATCAGCTCCACATTCTCAGTGTCGCTCTCGTGCACTTGGCCAATTTGGCCAAGCTTGCGCTTACGGTCGGCGCTCTTGCGTTCTAGCAGGTGGTTGCGGAACGCCTTGCGACGCATGATTTTTCCACCACCGCTACGGCGAAATCGCTTGGCGGCAGCTTTACGGGTTTTAAGCTTAGGCATGGATCTTCGGTGCGATTATCAATAATTTTTAGCACAGTCTATTATAGTACCTGCCCAGGATGATGATGCGCAAATCAAGATGGCATTAAAACGATTCGGCCAGGCCAGCCCCAGATGGCTGAGCGTATGGGCTTTGTTTGTCTTGACAGGGCAATTGAGCATGCCGCTAGCGACAGCCGCCTCCCCGGCATCACGGCCTGTGGTAGAGGCCAATGCATCAGATTTAGAGCTGCAGGTGCAGCAGGCTCGTCAAATCATTGACCAGCTTCCCTCTGTAGAGGAACAGCTGCCACTAGTGCTGCAGCTTGTGGATGTCCTCAGCCGCATGGCAACGGTGTCACCGTCAGCCCTGTTGAACGATCTGCTAGACCACGCAGCTGAGATGGCACAGCAGCAGCCCCCAGAAGCCCAAACCGATACCTGGCTGGCGATCGCCGACCGTCATATCGCGCTAAAGCGGCGGCCAGAGACGCTGGAGGCCCTTGCCCAGGCATTAGACCATATCGATGCCATAGCATCACCTCTGGCCCAAGCGCAGCGGCTCCAGCATATTGCCGCCAAGCTGGCCGATCTGCTGGAGCCCAGCCGGGCGATGATGGCACTGCAGCAGGCTGAAGAACTCCTTCCATCGCTTCCAGCGGCGCAGCAGCCCACAATGCTGACAGCGCTAGCAATCCAATATACTGACTTGGGCCAGCAGGACAAGAGTGCGGCACTGCTGACCCAGGCTCAAGTGCTGGCCCAAATGCCCGTTCAGAGGGCAGAGAATGCAGAAGAGCCGCCAACGGCCTCAGTCGCAGTAGAACCCAGCAGGCCCCTATCTTCCCAGCCCTGGGATGGCAGCGTTGGCCTGCTGGGTAGCTTGTTCTCCGGCGAGAGCAGCCGGGGCGTCATTGCCCTCAATGCAGATGTGGATCGCCAGTGGGAGCGCACGGCCTTGGATCTAGGGTTGCAGCTCACCTACAACGTCGATGACGAGGTTGACGACCCTGACCAGTTCAGCGCCCGGTTCACGGCGGAGGCCCAGCATTATATCGCCAGAAGCTGGCAATACTTTGTCAACAGCTCTATTGCCAGCGACGACTTAGAAAATCTGCAGCTGCGGGCGACGCT
The DNA here is from genome assembly GCA_049647905.1 of Elainellaceae cyanobacterium. Taxonomy (GTDB): domain Bacteria; phylum Cyanobacteriota; class Cyanobacteriia; order CAKZMO01; family CAKZMO01; genus JBCCAG01. The sequence continues at coordinate 4,419 of JBARYO010000222.1, forward strand.
GTTCAACGGTGTGGGGGTCACCCTGCTGCGGTCAGGCGATCGCGAGGTGGGGCTGCGCACAGGTGTTGGCCTGCGCTATGAAAACTTTGAGGAGGAGAGCAGCGACCTCAATTCCCCGTCCCTGAGCGTTGGGTTGACCTACCGCGATCGCCTGCTTGACCTAGTTCAAGTGCGGCAGTCGCTGGACTTTGACGCCCCCTTCGGCGATGTTTCCGACTATCTATTTCGCTCGCAAACCAGCCTTCGTATTCCCATCAGCGATCGCTGGTCCTTTGACCAGGGGCTACGGCTCACCCTATCCGGCGAGAGCGCCCCCGACAATCCGGGTCTGCTGCTTAATTTCCAGACGGGGCTGCGCTATCAGTTTTAGGAGGGTGAGCAAGCCGTACCGCCGTGGGGGAATATTCCCCCTTCAGCGAGACTGTACCCTGGGTAATTTACGCTAAAATATAAGTAAATTTCGAGTTGCCCACTGCGCTGAGGCTTGCACAGCCACAGTTCATGGCAAGAATTTCGACAAAACATCACTATTGCGTTTTAACGGGAGAATAGTCTTATCGCTAAGAAGCCACTCATCAACAACAACATCAAAGCCCTCCAGGTTTTGCTCATCGATCACGAGGGCGTCAACCAAGGGCTAACGCAGACCCGCGATGCGTTGGATATCGCGAAGGAAGCCGGGCTTGACCTCGTGGTCGTGTCCGACGGAAAAGCCACGCCTGTCGCCAAAATTTTAGACTACGGTAAGCATCTGTACCAGCAGAAGAAGCGCCAGCGCCAGAGCACGGGCCGGACGTCCATGAAAGAGGTCAAGCTCCGTCCTAACGTTGGCGATTCTGACTACGGCATTCGCATTGACCGCGCAACAGAATGGCTCCATAAGGGAGACTCGGTCAAGTTCCAGGTACGTCTGCGGGGACGGGAACACCAACATCGCGATCGCGCGGCCCAGCTGCTTGAGCGCGTCGTCGAGGATCTAAAAGAGGTGGGTAAGGTGCAAGCCTTTGACCGCCGCGCCCTAGTCGTGCAGGTCGTGCCGACGTAGCAACCCCCAACGGGTCAGTTGGGTCAACTTCGATAGCCCCAACCGCTACCAACATCGTAATAGCCGTCCAGCGCAGCTCGATATGTCGGGCTGCGCTGTCGTTTGTGCCGCCGGTCGAACTTTCGACGTGACGTGACACCTCTGTGTGGATCGGTCTATTCCGAGACCGCAGTGGTCAAGTACGCCAAAAACTCGAAGCACTAATTGGCGATCGCACCGTATTTGCGACTGATTCTCTAGGGCCGAGATTTTGAAACGATTGCCCAAGTCCGCCCCCTATAGCATATTCGATTCGAGCCCCCAGCCTAAATTCTAAGGCGACACCCCACGCGATCCCTCAGCAACGCCCCACTACCCCTACGGCATCTCCGGCTGCGCCAGCCTCTCAAATAACCCCTGCCGCCAGCGGGCACTAGCCTTGCGATCGCATTGCACCTCCAGCAGGCGCATTCCGGTTGAGGGCAGCTCCGCCTCCGACGCCGTCACATCCCAAGCGATCGCCTGCGCCAAGTCATCCCAATCCGTGATGCGCCGATAGCTCACGCCATAGCTCTGACACAGCAGGGCGATATCCACCGCCTGCGGCGTGACAAAAAACTCGGTAAAGGGCGGGTCAAACTGGGCCACCGGCAGCAGCTCAAAAATGCCGCCGCCGCCGTTGTTGACGAGCACAATGGTCAGGTGGCCCCGCAGCGAAGGCCGCAGCAAAAAGCCGTTGCTGTCGTGCAGCAGGGCCAAATCCCCCGTTAGCAGCACGCTGGGCCGATTCCCATGGGCCACCCCCACCGCCGTCGATAGGGTGCCGTCAATGCCGTTCGCCCCTCGGTTGACATAGGGCGCAATTTCGCGATCGCCTGGAGGCCAAAACCACTCCACATCCCGCACCGGGGTGCTGTTGGCGATAACCAGCGGCGTTTGGGGCGGGAGGTGCTGAGACAAAAGCCAGGTTACGCGGCTCTCGCTGCCGTTGGGCGCAGCGACAAGGGCCTGATCCAAGTATTGCCGGGTCAACCTCTCGGCCTCACACCAGCGGCGGGCATACTCCATCGCTCCATAGTGCCGCATAGATTCAGGCACAGCTAGCCGCGTCACAGCACAGCGGAGATGGCGCGTCCGTCCGTGGGTCGGGTCCAGGTTAGCGATCGCCGGATCCACAACCCACCGTGGCACGTCAATCTGGCTCAGCCACTGCCGCAGTACTTTGCTGGTGGGCAGCGGGCCGAGTTGCACCACCACCTGGGGCACCAGGCTCCTGGCCCAGGTGGGCGATCGCAGCAGGCTGTCGTAGGTGGTAACCAGATAGGGCTGGAGGGAGGCCCAGTTGCGCACCGGGGACAGCCCCTCGGCCAGCACAGGAAAGCCCGTTTGCTTTGACAGATGGGCGATCGCCTGACAATAGCGCTGTGGGTCCGGGGGGCGGGCGACTCCCGCAATGATGATGCCTTGGGGCAGAAGCAGTTCTGGTGGCAACGGGACCGAAGCTGAGGCAGGGGCGGGGGGGGCCACTGCGGCAAAAAAGTCCGATGGCAGGAGGGTGTGCTCTGAGCTAGCGGCTAGCGGCACCAGGGGCTCTCGGAACGGCAGGTTGAGATGTACCGGCCCTTTTCCTAGGGCATGGGCTCGGTCCCAGGCATGGACCATCATCTGTCGAAGGTAGCGCAGCCGCTCCTCTCCTGGGTCGGGCAAGGCCAGCTCGGCGTACCACCGTACCATCGTGCCATAGAGCTTTTGCTGGTCGATGGCCTGCCCCGCCCCACAGTCCCGCAGCTCCGGCGGGCGATCGGCGGTCAGCACCAGCAGCGGCACCCGACTCTCTGCGGCTTCGATCACCGCTGGGTACATGTTGGCTCCAGCGGTGCCCGAGGTGCAGACAATCACTACGGCTCGCCCCTGCCGCTGCGCTTGCCCTAGGGCAAAAAAGCTGGCGGACCGCTCGTCCAAAATGGGGATGGACTCAATGGCAGGGTGCTCCGCAAAGGCGATCGCCAGCGGCCCAGAGCGGGAGCCGGGGCAGATTACCACCGTCTGTAGCCCCAGTCGCTGCAAGGTCTCCACTAGGACGCTGGCCCACAGCATGTTGACATTGCGATAGTCAATTGACATGGCGGCGATCCGACCTCATCGGTTGACTTGTTGCCCCATCCAGGTTGCGATCCACCTATGAAACCATGTGGGTATAGACCTTTGAGAGGCGATCAACATAATTCTGAGTACTGAACTCCGCTGCCCGCTGGCGACCCGCTGCGATGAGCCTATTGCGCAAGTCCCCATCCTCCAGCATCAGCTGTAGCTTGGCGCGGATGTCGTTCACATCGTAGGGATCAACGTAGACAGCGGCATCTTCGCACACCTCTGGCAGCGACGACACATTGGAGGTGAGCACAGGGCAATCGAAGGTCATGGCTTCTAGGGGCGGCAGGCCGAACCCCTCATACAGCGATGGAAATGCAAAGCAGAGGGCTCCGGCATAGAGGTGCTTCAAGTCTTCCATGCTGACGTACTCTAGCAGCCGCACCCGCCGCGACAGCGTGCCGAAGCCATCGTCTTTCAGTCGGTTCAGCACGTCTTCCCACAGCCATCCTTTCTTACCGACAATCACCAAAGGGATGTCGGTGTCGATGCCCGCATAGGCGTCAATCAGACGGCCCACGTTCTTCTTCGGCTCAATGGCTCCAACGAAGAGAATATACTGTCGGTGACCCAAGCCAAACTTCTTCACGTACTGCGACACCGCCGTTTCACTGCTGTCGGCTAAGGGCTGGAGGGCAATGGGCTGATAGGTCACCCAGATCTTGTCGGGGTCGACATCGTAGATGGCGAGGATGTCCGCTTTGGAGTGCTGCGACACGGTAATAATGGCATCCGACTTCTGTAGGGTCTCTTTCACTAGGTCATAGAAAGCCCGCTTGTTGTCTAACGTGGCGTAGGGCAATCTCAGGGGAATCAAATCATGCACTGTGGTGATTTTTTTTGCGCCTTTGACCCACACCGGCAGCGGGTAGGTGGCGTGAAACACATCTATGGGGGCTGGAACGTCTAGGTAGGTGTAGCGCTTGGTCAGCTTGAACAGACTATTGGCCCCGCTGTAGGCGTTGCGCAGGTTGAGAATGCCAATGTCATCGATTAGATCACTGAGGGCATTGAGCAAGCTCACCGGCAATGGCCGCTTGAGCACCACATCGCTGGTTTGAATTTGGCTAGCGATCTCCACTTGCCCGGTGACGGCCTTAAGCAGCTTCAAAGCCAGACGCGATCGCTTCCGCAGAATCGCCCATCGACTGGGCTCATCCAAGGATTCAACATCGAAGAACAGCACCTCGTCCAAAATTGAGTTCTGGGTCTGTTCGATGTCACGACTGAAGAGAATATCGGTGGAGATGTCTAGCTCATGTAGCGCCCTAAGCAAGCTAATGCCGTAGGTCTTGATACCCGTGCCCCTAGTCATCTCCAGGTTGTATCCATCCACCAAAACCCGCATGCCGGTTAACTGGGCCATGGGTTACGCTCTCCTCATCGCAATAGTATTCGGCAGGGGGCGATCGCTCCAAGATACCGGCAGATGAATCAGCCCTGGCGTTGTTTTGGCGCTGGGCTGGCCTTCTGCTGCCGCCACCGTGATGGCGACGTTTTGGCTCGCCTTTATGGGGGAGGCTTTGGGGTCGTCAGACGGAACAATCAACGTCGCGGCAAGACGATATTTTCCCTCCCGCAGCAGCAGTTTGGGAATCAGACAGCTCACCTGCCCCGGCGTCGCCTCTGGCACCGCCGGTGCCGCTAGAGCGACCATGTGGGAGGAATGGGTAATGCAGATTTCATCCCCCAGCACGAGCAGCTGAATAGTGGCGCGAATAGTTTGCACCTGGGGCTGACGGACAAAGTCGATTTGGACCTGCAGGGTCTCTAAACCGGAAAATTTTTCCCGAGGCTGGCCATCGCCATCCAGCAAGTGAACCTGGGTAATTTCAATCGCGTCGGGTTCATCGGCTGCTTCGTCAGCAACTTGGGCTTCCAGCAGCGCTTCCGCTCCAGTCTGCTTCAGCGCCACCGCCAGCTGTTTACGACGACGCTTCGCCGCGCGGTGTTCTCCCTTAGTAAAGGTGTCGGGCATCTCATAGTAGGCCTCACATACCTCTGAGGCCGTGCCCACCAGCTTCACCACCCCCTTATGCAGCAGGATAGCCCGGTTGCACAGCTGCTCGACCT
>JBARYO010000223.1:0-1838 GCA_049647905.1 Elainellaceae cyanobacterium
AACCTCTGCCGTGCGATTGGCCTTACGGCCACCCTCCGGGAACGCAGCACTCTACCAGCTGAGCTAATTCCCCTCGTTGTAAGCGATCTTACCGCAACCTCTGCCGTGCGATTGGCCTTACGGCCACCCTCCGGGAACGCAGCACTCTACCAGCTGAGCTAATTCCCCTCGTTGTAAGCGATCTTACCGCAACCTCTGCCGTGCGACTGGCCTATTGCCGGTTTTTAGAAGACCAGGGCCGCCTAAACTTAAAGCTACCCAGCGATAAAAAACTAGGCGGGAAGATCAGCAGCAGCGGCAGACTCTTCGACAAATGCTCCAGCGTCATCGCATAGCGCCGCTCATACTTCGGCTTCCGGGGCTTTGCCAAGGTCGAAGCCACAACCTGCTCCAGCGGAACGGCCCCCATACGCATCCAAGCCTCCAGCTTAGGTGGCAAATCCTGCACTAGCCGAGTTTGCACCGCCCCCGTAGACCACGACTGCACATAGCCTGCCGAGAGAAACGGCGCATATAGATCGGCTTCCGTAGTTTGCTGCTTAATAAAGGACAAACTGAGACCGCGCACGAGGTGCCGCAATGGCTCCGTCTCATTCCAGCGCCGCTCCCGCAGAAAGCCATTTTGAACCAACGCGTAATTGAGATTGCGAGGGTCGCCCATGCTGAGGTGGGTTGCCCCGATGGCGGTCATCAGGTAGCGCGACTCTGACCCTAGCGCTGTGTAGGGCAGCAGCTGCTGCGAGACGGCAGGAGTCACCGGGTCTTCACTGGCGGCCAAAATCAGGCTTGGCACCCTCACCTGAGACAGCCCAGTATCACCAAAGATGCGGCCCATCAGCGGATTTAGCGCTACCACCTGCGTAATGCGCTCATCGCGCAAGTCGGGCACCTCAGGCAAATCGACAGCGCTGCACTGCAGCCAATCGGCGGGAGAAAGACCCAAAAGGCTGCGAGATTGGCAAAATTCAGCCAGTCCCTCAAGATCTAGGGTGGCACCCGCCAACGCCAACGCCGTGTACCCTCCCAGAGAATGTCCAATTACCGTGACTTGATCAACGTCGATCTGGCGGTTTGTCAGGCTTGAATAGCTGTCGAGACGCGCCAGCTCATCTAGAAGAAAGCTTACGTCTTTGGGCCGATCGATAAATTCTTGAACTGGTAGCAAGTCATTCAGACCCTCAGCGCTCATTTCCCCTAAGGTCATGCGGGAGAGCCAGGTGATGTTGCTGCGGGGATGCTCCAATGCCGCCACCGTTAAGCCATGGGAGGCGAGGTGCTGGGCCAGATACCCCAAGAAACGGCGATCTGCCGCAAACCCATGGGAAATCACCACGAGCGGCCCACGATTGTGGCGGCTCCAATAGAGGTCAACCGGGATGGTACGACCGCGATCGCGATCGCGAAAGGTAATGGACTGCTGCCGCACGTCGGCATAGCCTGCCTTTGACGGGTCGAAGGGAATTTCGGGCGCTGGGGCCTCCGTCGTCAGCTCCTGCTCTAGCAACGAGTTCAGCGCTCGGCTTTGCCAATGGGGCAGGTTGAGCTGAGACGCCACAGCGATCGCCGCCGCAATGCTAATGGTGACGTCGCGGCGAGGGTAGGCTTTGAGGAAATCTAGAAGACTAATCCCCTGGGCCTCTTGAATAATCTGGCTTAAGGCCGCTTCAATCTCGGCTGGAGTGCTGTCAGGGAGCACCATCAGCAGACTATCCATTAGCTGCTGCCCTGACGCAGAATGCACCAGGTCGTCAATCAAGGTTTCGCTGGCTTCGGGGGCCAGTGGCAGGGCAGTGGTCAGGGCCAGCCGCAGCCTGTCATTTAACAGAGGACCGTAGGGC
>JBARYO010000224.1:0-2740 GCA_049647905.1 Elainellaceae cyanobacterium
GCGCCATACCCAGGTTGATTCGATGCTGTCGGTTGCGGTTTGGGGCAGATCTGTGATTAGGGTCAACTCGGTAGACGTGATCAAATATCCCTTCTGAGCCACCTCGTCCGCAGCGCGGAGTTTTGTCAAAACGCTTTCAACGGTAGACAGGGGCTGGGTTTGCGACGGGACAAGATTGTCTAGAAGCTGCTTTGAGGGCTGTGGCATCGAGGATGTTGGTGAATTGTCGGTGGATGGTGGAGTCACTTGTTCGGAGGGCGGGATGGTTGTTGACAACTCAGAAGCCTGTATTAGCTTGGGCCGCTGGCCCGTTGCAAAGGCGCGGGCGATCGCATCGCAGCGCTCGTTGCCCGCGTTACCGGAATGCCCCCGAACATAGGCCCAACGCAACGGCGCGGACAGCTGAGAATTGACCCGCTGGTGTAAGCTATCCAGCGTCTCCCATAGATCCTGATTGAGCACGGCCTTACCGCTTGCGGTCTTCCAGCCTTTTTTTTTCCAGCCGTGAATCCACTTGGTGATGCCGTTCTGGACGTATTGACTGTCGGTGTACAGCGTGGGAGGCTCCTTTTGCTCCAAGGTCGTCAGCAGATCTAGAGCCGCGATCGCCGCCTGGATTTCCATGCGGTTGTTCGTCGTGTTGGCGGCATCTCCCCCTAGCTCATGGCGGCGATCGCCTTCAAAATAGATGACGGTTCCCCAACCCCCAGGGCCAGGATTTCCGGAGCATGCTCCATCGGTGTAAATTGCCTCAACCTGTTCTGAGGCCAGTGGTTTAACCATAGCGGCTGTACTGCTTTTGCTTGAATCACGACGGACCGTTCCTATTAAATCACTATTCAACCGCCGTCATAGCGTCGTAATAGCGCTGCAGCGTTTGGAGGCGATCGCCCATTGCCAAGAACCGTTGACGGCGGGTTTCTGCTTTTTGAGCGGCTTTGAGAAAGCCAATGTCAGTTCCCAACAGCCGCATCTGCTTATGAAATTCGGTGAGGTAGGGCTGCCGGTCTGGCGCAACTTTCTCTGCGCCTAGGGCTTGTCTCAGCCGGCAATAAACCGGCTCTAGGGTAGTCGCAAGTCCCAGAGGCGGAACTTGGGTGGTGCTATTGGAAAGGTGTGCCCGCAGTTCATCGAGGAGGGGCTGCAGAGGATAGGCACTGTCGGATTGGGTCTGAGAGAGATCAACCATGAGCGGGATGTGAAGTCGCGGAGAAGATACCTTAAAGTATGCCGAATTTGAGTTTAATGCTCGTATGATGGGCGCAAGAGGATGCACAATCCTAAATTATTTCTACAACTTATATTCAATCTCTGCCCTGCTTGGTGATCAGAACAGCGTAGTCTCAGCTGCAGCATCGAAGAGAACGATCCAACGGTCTTAAGGTCCAAGAGCCGCTAAGATAGATCTTTAACTGCAGCTTAATACTAGATTTGGGGAGGATAATCTGACTCTCTTGGTTTAGCAAATTCTCCATTGGCCAAGCCTATTTTGGGCTTGGACTACCCTAGGCTAGGCCACTATGTGGCAGTTTGAGACTACAGTGCAATGATTTTGATAAGACGCGGCTAGCCCCAGTCTGCCGTTGATGCTACCTTGCATTAGCCCTCGTGGGTCTGGGCATTCTGGATACCGAGGTATCCAGACGATAAGCTGCATAAGCGATCGCCACCGAATTCTTCTGTGGCCCAATTACCCATAGCGTCCTGGCCATCGCCGCCTACGCCTTCTACTAATTCGCGCAAGATTCAGCCGCCCATTTGCGATCCGTATACCTGTACGGAGAAATTCGTCTTAGAATCATCGCAATCTGACCATCTACCTCACCGGACGTGAGTCAATTCCCCAGTAACTACCATGAACGTCATTCCCACGCCTGTTATTTCAGACAATATCGAGCTTCCAGCTTGGCTCAGTGACTGTCTTGTTGCCCAAGCTGAGGGCCAACATAATGACGCCGGTAGCGCACTTGTGCGAGACGCGTTCGAATTTGCCTATTCACTGCATCAGGGACAATATCGAGCCTCGGGCGAACCCTATATTCAGCATCCCATCGCCGTAGCAGATTTGCTGCAAGACTTGGGGGGTAGCGCTGTAATGATTGCGGCAGGTTTTTTACATGACGTCGTCGAGGACACCGATGTTTCGCCCGAGGAAATCGAACAGCGGTTTGGGGTAGAGGTGCGGACCTTGGTGGAAGGAGTCACCAAGCTGTCAAAATTCAACTTTTCCAGCCGATTAGAGAGCCAGGCTGAAAATTTCCGACGCATGTTTTTGGCGATGGCGCAAGACATCCGCGTGATTGTGGTCAAGCTCGCCGATCGCCTCCACAACATGCGCACGCTGGAGCATTTGCCCGAAGCCAAACAGCGGCGAATTGCCCGCGAAACCCGAGAGATTTTTGCGCCCCTGGCCAATCGGCTGGGGATTGGCCGCTTTAAGTGGGAGCTGGAGGATTTAGCGTTTAAGTATCTGGAGACGGACGCTTACCAAGAAATTAAGCACCTAATCTCAGAAAAGCGAACAGACCGTGAAGCAAAGCTAAACCGGGTGACAGAGCTCCTGCAGCAGGGGCTGGTGGATCAGGGAATCGCCTGCGCCGACGCTAGCGGACGACCAAAACACCTCTATGGCATCTATCAAAAGATGCAGCGGCAGCAAAAAGAGTTCCAGCAGATCTATGATGTTGCGGCCATTCGCATCATCATGGAGTCTAAGGACGCTTGCTACCGGGCGTTGGCG
>JBARYO010000225.1:0-4158 GCA_049647905.1 Elainellaceae cyanobacterium
GTATCGGAGGGCTTGGCACTAAGGGCCGTCCTTGGGACGCAGGCGGCGTTGGGGACGCGGACTTTCTGGACGCTTGGGCCGATGGTGATGTCTGCTGGCTCAGGCGACGGATATAGTCTTTCGCTTCAGAAAGCTCCTGTTGGAGCGATGCCATCTTTTCCGTCGAAGCACGGAGCTGGGCAATGTGCTGTTGCTGTTCCCCCATAGTGGCTTGCATATCGCTCAAGCTAGTTTTAAGCGCATGTTCACGCCTCTGGGATTGTGCCAGCCGCCGCTCAAGGTCATCAATTTCAGTACTGCTGCTGTCAGAGTCACCTGCATTGATACCCCCTACGGTAATGTCCTCTGCGTCATCTAGGTCAACGACCGTGGCACTGATACTGATTTCTTCTGCGCTGGCGTCATCGGCATCAACGTCGTCTGCCTCAATGCCTTCCTCATCTAAGGTCGCCGTAGCGCTGACTGTCACGTCGGTTGCTACCACATCAGTTTCGCTAGCTGCTGCTTCCTCCGTCGGCACCTCCGCGATCGCTTGTTTGACTGTCACAGACTTTTCAGCTTGCGCGTCCACAGGGCCAGAATCAGCATCGCTAACGTCAGAATCACTAGGACTAGACTCACTGGAGACCTCTATGAGCAAGTCTTCAGACGCTACTGGTTCGTCGACCGTTTCAGTATCAACTGCTGTGGCATCCTGAGCTGTGGCAGACTTAAGACCTACAGGGTCAGCTACTAACGTATCGAGAACTTCCGCTGCTATTGGTGATGGGGCCGCCATATGCTGCTCTTGGGCTGCGCTATCTTCTGCCATGCTAATCTCCTGAATCTGCTCAAAAAGCATTGAATGTGGTGCGTGGGGCTATCTGCTGCAGGTGACTGCAAGACTAACGCGGCCCAGCAAACGGCGTCTAGTCTTATTTTAGAATGATGTCCACCATAATTTAGGACTACACTAATAATTGACATGCACCTCATTGCGGCAGTTGCGCAGTCTTGACAGGAGTATTTCCGCTCAGGAACCCTGTGGGCCGCGTCACAGCCTTTGAAACTGACTTCAGAATCGAACACTGTTTATAGTCCTATGGCACAAGAATCGATTACGCTGCTTTCCAGCCGAGAAATTGAGCAGATGCGCAAAGCTGGGCAGATGGCCGCTGAGCTTTTAGCCTACTTAGAGCCCCTCGTGAAGCCGGGCGTAACAACGCTGGAAATTAATGATGCTGCCGAGGAATGGACGCAAAAGCGCGGGGCGAAGAGCGCACCTCTGGGATATCACGGATTTCCCAAATCCCTCTGCACCAGCGTGAACGAAGTCGTGTGCCACGGCATTCCTAACGCCAAGCAGGTGCTTAAAGACGGCGATATTATCAATATTGACGTGACGCCGATCTTAGATGGCTTCCACGGCGATACGTCCCGCACATACTTTGTCGGGACACCGTCTCCTGTTGCAAAGCGGTTGGTTGAGGTGACGGAAGAATGCCTGATGCGCGGTATTGCCCAAGTGAAGCCGGGAGCGCGCATCGGTGATATTGGCGCGGCGATTCAGAAGTACGCCGAATCTGAAGGATTCTCCGTTGTGCGAGATTTCGTGGGCCACGGCGTTGGTCGTATTTTTCACACAGCGCCTCAAGTGCCCCATTACGGCAAAGCGGGCAAAGGCAAGCGGCTGCGCCGTGGCATGGTCTTTACCATTGAACCGATGTTGAACGAAGGGACATGGGAAGTGGAGGTTCTAGACGACGGCTGGACAGCGCTCACGAAGGACCGGAAGCTCTCAGCCCAGTTTGAGCATACCCTCGCGGTTACTGACGATGGCGTGGATATCTTGACGCTTTCTCGTGAGCGAGTGGTTGCCTAATCCTGACGGCATAACGAAGGCTGTCGTTGCGTCCTTTTAACTCACCCCATGAAACGCTTCAGAACAATTTGCTTACTCGCTATTACGGTTGTCCTACTGGCCCTATTCCCAGCCTGGACAGCCCCCAGCACGGCTACCCTCCCCGACGAAGACGCCGGACTCGTCTACATGCCAAGCCAATTCAGCGTTGCGGAAACCGGCGATCGCATTGAAGCTTTACTGGAAGAAAGGCCGCTCAACCTATTTGCCCGCATTGACCATGCCGCAAATGCGGCCTCTGTGGGCAAAGACTTGCTCCCAACCCAAGTGCTTATCTTTGGCAACCCCAATGCGGGTACTCCGCTGATGGAATGCAGCCGCACCGTCGCTATCGACCTACCGCAGAAAATGCTCGTTTGGCAGGATGACGATAACCAAACTTGGCTCGCCTATAATAACCCCAGCTACCTAATGGACCGCCATAATTTGGCAGGCTGTGAGCAAAACATCGAGATGATTGGTAAAGCGCTACAGAATTTAGCAGTCGCGGCAAGCGGAATCTGAGCCTTAGCCAGTGAGCCTAAGGCATTAGACCTGGCGCTTACGACCCCAGCGCCGCCTCATTCACCATCTGCAGCAGCGGTGATACGCCAATGCGCCGCGCCGCAATCGTATCGGCAACATACTGCGCATCTCGGGCTACCCCGGAAAAGCGACCCGACCCCCAGGTGTACAGCCAGGGCAGCCCCAGAAAATAGAGCCCATGGCAGGTGCTCACCCCCCGCCGATGGCCGGGATAGCCTTTGCCGTCAAATACCGGAATTTCTATCCAGCTAAAGTCTGTGCCATAGCCAATGCACCAGATAACCGACGTAATGTCTGCTGCGCGGCAATCTAGCGATCGCGGCTCCTGGTCAGGTGCCCAGGTGGGTTCGTAGGATGGTTCCTCTGGCGCATCGATACCCTGAGCCACAATGAACTTGTCGATAGTGCGCTTGATGCTCTCCGCCACGGCATCGGCCTGGTCTAGGTTCTCACTGAGGTTGGGCATGAACTGAAGCTGACTGTCGCTGATGCCTTTCAGCCTGCCGTAGAGCTGCATCCCCTCCAGCGCAAACTGCCGCAGGTCAATCTCGTGCCCCCCATCTCGTCCCGTGAGGTAATGGTTGGTTTTGCTGCGCACCTTCTCCTTCTCAGGATGCTCATCAATGGGGATATCGTAGTAGCCCATCTGATCTAGCCAATCCACCACATCCCTGCCGCGATATACCCGAGGCGATCGCGGTGCGCTGCCCACTGCTAAATGCACCTTGCGGCCCGCCAAGTGTAAATCCTCCGCAATTTGGCATCCCGATTGCCCACTGCCCACCACCAAAACCGCCCCTTCTGGCAAACTCTCTGGGTTACGGTATGCCGACGAGTGAATCTGCACAACCTCCTGGGGCAACCGCTCTGCCATGGCGGGAATCCTAGGGGTATGGTAGCTACCGGTGGCCACTACCACCTGATCTGCTGTCACTGCCCCTGCCGACGTCTCTAGCTCAAACGCGGCCCCCTGCCGCAGCCGCGTTACGGCGATACCTTCTCGAATAGGAGCGTTGAAGCGTTTGGCGTAGCTTTCCACGTAGGCAACGATATTGTCTCGCTGCATAAATCCATCGGGATCCTGGCCCGAATAGTCCTGATAGCTATAGCCCGGTAGGGTACATTGCCAGTTGGGCGTCACCAGGCAAAAAGTGTCCCACCGTTTGCTGCGCCAGGAATGGGCGATCTGGTTTGCTTCAAACACCACGTGGTCAATGCCACGCTCCTGGAGGCAGTAGCTCGCCGATAGGCCAGCCTGCCCTCCACCAACGATCGCAACGGGATAATCAGTACTCATGCCCTAATTCTTTCAGCAACATCTGTAACATAGGAGCTGTCCCTGGGTTATCTTGTAACTTAAGATACAAAGTCTCTAGGTTTGACGGTATGACTAGGAGCGGCACCTCAGGCACTTCGCTGCCGCGATCTGTCAGGGGATGTCCCTAGTAGTAAAACCAGGTTGAAACGAGGTAACTTTAAAGTATCGCCACCATAACCGTACTCAACAATACAGAGATATTCGGCTATTTCCCGTCAACTAGTAAAGAGCACGACCCTATCCCTTGGCTCTCATGTCTTCCCCCATCGAAGCCAGTACCACCCATCTCCCTGAGCTAAATGCAACCCAGCTTCTGTTTGACTTGCAGCGGGTCAGCCGGGTTGTGCAAACGTTTTCCGGTAGCTTAGATACCAGCACCATTGCTAATGTTATTACCGACGCGCTGGTGCAGGAG
>JBARYO010000226.1:0-2344 GCA_049647905.1 Elainellaceae cyanobacterium
CTGTAGCGATGAACACCCTTGTTTACGCATTCTGATTTGACTGAAATCATATACTGCAATGCTCTAGAATTCAATGAATTTGTCAAATAAGTCTTCAAGACGCGATTCAATATTGTGATATGTAGCCGGTCAGAGAAAAGAATTGATCGACGATGGCGATTGATAGCAATCTGACTGCACAGAATCCCAAAAGTTTTCTAAAATTCAGAGCCTGATGTCCTGCTTCACCCAGGCAAGCCCCTGCGTTTTGCTACAGCCGTGAGTTGGGGGTCGGCTGAAGTGTTTATCGCTCTCCGAAGATAGCCCGCCCCAGGCGGACCATTGTCGCCCCGGCCTCTATCGCAACCAGGTAATCATCAGACATACCCATCGACAGATGGTCCATAGTGATGTGCGACGGTGAATATTGCTGTAGCTTTTCGGCTAGTTGACGCGCGTCGTCAAAAATAGCGCGATTCTCAGCAGCAGAAAGACCGTAGGGCGGAATCGTCATCAAGCCCTGAATGCGGAGATTTTCAAGCTGGTCCAGCTGTGGCATGTCCTGAAGTAGCGCCTCAATAGACCAGCCGTATTTGTTGGGATCAGAGCGCAGTTTCACTTGGAGACAGACCTTAGGCTTGCTATCGGACATGGCGGCAAGGTGATCAATCCGCTGCGCTAATCGGATGCTGTCTACAGAGTGAATCCATTGGAATTGATCTAGGGCTTTATTGGCCTTGTTGCGCTGCAGATGCCCAATCAGATGCCACGTTATCTCTGTTAGGCTGCTGAGCTGCGCCTGCTTTTCAGCAGCCTCCTGCACCTTGCTCTCCCCAAAGTTGCGAATTCCCATCTCGTAGGCGATCGCCATCAGGTGAGGCGGCACTTGTTTTGTGACGGCAACCAGAGTTACAGACTCGGGAATGGTTTTCTGGATCGCTGTGATGCGGGCAGCGACCAGTTCTGGTGAAACAGCCATCCCTAAAACGTCTGCTTGTGGACAAACTGCAGCGCTTCGTATTCCTGCCGACTGCTGGTGTGGCGCAAAACCCGCAACCGGCCTTCAACTAATGCTCTGGCATCCGTACGGCCAATGGGGTCGAACTCAATGCCGTTGACGCCGCTTGTAACGATAAAGAACAGGCGCTGGGCATAAAGAGTGGCAAATAGCTCCTGCTGATTTTCAATCAGACAAACTTGATACAGCAGTCCGAATGTCGGGTGGTTAAGGTAGATCTCGCTACTCATGCTAGGCTTGGCTACGCTTGTAAGAAAACATACAACATTTGCAGGACTGAGGGGATACTCACCAATCTCTTAACTATAGTATTAGCAGCTGGCATGTTTGTTGCGTATTATTCAGTTGCAGATCTACTTAGGGCGTGGCTGCGAGGTGTCGTCAGCCCCAGCGCAGTCGAGTGAACCAAAACCCAATCAGTATCGCGATCGCAACGGCATCTCGGGCTCTAAAGCGGAACTGGTGCCAGCGGACGCGATGGGTGGCGGCTGTCGTGAAGCCCCGCGCCTGCATTGCTCCCGCCGTCTGCTCTGCCCGCAAAATCAAATTCTGAAACAGGCGCTCGGCCACCATCAGCCACACCTGAATTGAGCCCCTAATCCCTAGTTTTTTCCAGTTAATAGCCCGAGTGCGCACCGATCGGACTAGGTTTTGCACTTCTTCTAGGACCAAAGGAATAAACCGCAGCGATAGAGTCAACGTCAGCACGATTTCCGTCACCGGAACCCGCAATACTCGCAACGGACGCATGAGAAACTCTAATCCCGCCGTGATTTCCTCTGGCGCTGTTGTGAGTAAATAAAGCGTACTGCTGTACAACAGCGTAAAGGTGAGGGTAGAAATACGAATGGCAAGATCAAGGGAACGGCGGGTGATGTAAATGAACCCCCGGTCGACCAGAATATAGCGATAGCCGCTGGGCTGGGGCAGATCTACAGCGGCGTTGGCTGGTTCATCGGCAAAGGTCACCACATCCCCAAGGGGAAGCCGCGGCTGGTAGCCCACCTCCACGCCATCCGGCAGCAGCAGAGTCACCGCGAATAGCAGCAGGGAAAATGCGAGCAACAGCGCGACCTGTCGCTGCCAAACGCGGCGGGGAATACCGGAAATCAAGGTTAGCACCAGCAGGACGACAACAATGGTTAGCCGCCATGCCGGACCAGCGGCAATGGGCGTTAGCAAAAAGCTCAGCAGCCAGGCAAACTTAACGCGGCCATCCACGCGGTGCAGCCAAGTGGATGGCTGCTCTAGGTAGAGCCCAATGGGCAGCGATCGCAGCAGATCCATAGGTACAGCTCGTCCCCTATACCTTAGTGGCCCGATTGGCGGTGCTCCGCTCTGTGTCCC
>JBARYO010000227.1:0-4878 GCA_049647905.1 Elainellaceae cyanobacterium
AGCCTGTACCGTGCTGATCTGGGCTGGGCGAATTTGAGTGACGCGAATTTGACTGAGGCTATCTTGATTAGCGCAAACCTGTATCAGGCCAACTTACTCAATGCCAATTTGACCAGTGCCATAATGCCCGATTTGTACTAACAGCTCCCGTACAGGATCGGCATTGCTGATTCGGGGCATGGACGTTATGCGAATGTGGCACAAAAAAAAGGGGGATGGTTTTCATCTCCCCTTACCTTGCGCAGTGGCAATACGTTAGTGATTAACTTGTTTTGTCCCATCGCCTGACGTAGGTCAAGCTGCAGACGTTTACATCAAACCAAGCTGCTCGAGAATGCCCTGTCCAGTCGCGTATTCAACGGCGATCGCGGCGACGAATCCTAGCATGGCTAGACGACCGTTCCAGCGCTCAGCAAAGCTGGTGAATCCGAATTTATTTTCTGTGGTTTCCATGACGCATTTGGCCTCATTAATGTCAAGCTTCTTAGCCAAAGTTAACATAGACGTTCGAAGAGTGGCAATAGGATTGTCTCGATCTCCCCACAAAGAGTGAGTGGGTTTGGGAGCAGCATTTCTCTAGAGCTATCCCCAAAGGCGCGTCACGCTATTGTCATAGCCACAGTCAAGACAACACCCAGTTCACTAGGGTTCTCACCGGAAATCCGGTTGCCCCAGCGCTGTTGTAGCTATCTGGCTTGTCAGTCCACACCGGCCCTGCCACATCAAGGTGAGCCCAAGCCGTGTCTGTAACAAACTGCTTGAGGAACAGCGATGCCGTGATGGCTCCCCCAGCGCGGGGACCGGTATTTTTCATGTCGGCAACGACGGATTTCATGCCGTCAAAATAGTCCTCCTCCATGGGCATCCGCCAAAATTTTTCCCCTGACAGCTCGGCAGCTTGCGCAAGCTGATTGGCCAGGGTTTCATCCTCGGTCCACAGCCCCGACATTTTGTTGCCTAGGGCAACGACGCAGGCTCCCGTCAGTGTGGCGAGGTCGACCATGGCATCGAGGCCAAGCTTATCTGTGAAGACCAAGGCATCTGCCAAGGTGAGGCGGCCTTCGGCATCGGTGTTGTTCACTTCAATGGTTTTGCCATTGGAAGCGGTGAGGACATCTCCCGGATGCATGGCCCGCCCGCTGACCATATTTTCGGTGGCGGCGCAGATGAAATGCACCTCCACGTCGGGCTGGATCTGGGCGATCGCCTTGGCCGCCCCAAAGGTGGCCCCCGCGCCCCCCATATCTGTTTTCATCATCTCAATGCCGCTGCCGGAAGGCTTGAGGTTGAGGCCACCACTATCGAAGGTAAGCCCCTTGCCGATGATGGCCAGCTTACGGCGCGGCTCGCCGCTGGGCCGGTAGGTCAAGTGAATGAACTTGGGGGGAATGTCAGATGCCTGAGCTACGCCCAAGAAGGCACCCATGCCTCGCTTCTCGCACTCCGCTTGCTCTAGAATTTCCAGCTCTAGGTCGTAGGTTTGAGCCAGGGCAGAGGCGGTTTCCGCTAGGGTCTCTGGGGTGACGATGTTGGCGGGAGCAGCCACCAGCTCACGGGCCAGAATAACCCCCGAAATCACCTGCTGCGATCGCTCAATGCTTTTATCTTGGCCCGTGAGACCCAACAGCTCTAAGGTTTGAGGGTACGTCGATTTGTCCTCTTTATCAGACTTAAAGCGAGTATCTTTGTGACAAGCCAGCTCAATGCCCTCAACGAGAGCCTGGGTCGTCAGTGAGGCGTTGGCCTTCCAGACGGGAACGCTGAGCCCCAGGGTGAGGCATTTCTCTTGCTGCGCAATGTGGGCCGCCGCCGCCGCGCCCCGACGCAGCCTTTCTAGGGTCAGGGCATCCTCGCTCCCTAGGCCAATGATGGCAATTTTGCGAATGGCGTTGCCGCCGCCGACGCGGGTTACCGCTGTGCTGCCAACCTTGCCCGTAAATTCAGCTTCCGCTATCAGCTCTGACAATGTACCGGCGATCGCCTTATCCAAGTTGGCCAACTCTCCGGTCACGGTTTGCCCTTCTACCAGCCCAATGGCCAGACAGTCCCCGCTCCAGTCTGCTTTTGCTGTATCAATCCCTTTAAACTTCATTCCCGATTTACCTAACGTATAGCTTGGGTATCTCTATAGTTGTATATCAGGATTACGGCGATCGTCGGCCTCCAGCGCTCTGATGTGGTTTTTAGAGAGCCACAGGCCAGGGATAGACCCGTTATCGCCGGGTTGCTGGTTCCTTTGAGGCGCTTTTTCTACGCTGAGGAGGCCGGTCCCAGTTTCCCTGTAGCAGCCTGGGCAACCAACCTAAAAGCACGAGCACGGGAATAATTTCGAGTCGCCCTGCCCACATCATAATAATTAGCGTCAGCTTGCTCACCCAAGATGATGTTGCATCCACCACCCCTGCCGACAGCCCCGTCGTGCCTAGCGCTGAGGCCGATTCAAATAACACATTCAGAAACACCCCTCCCCCGATCGCATGCGTCAGCGCAACAGAGCCCAGCACCAGCGCCCCAACCCACAGCAGCGCTGGCACCACCGCAGACTTGAGCTGACGCAGGGCATCATCTTCCTCTAGCACGTCGCCATCAACTGAATACTCGAAATGTTCAAGGGATGGGGTGTAGACCATCTGCAGGTACCGAATGGCCGCTTTCCAAAGAATGACAACCCGATCGAGCTTCAGCCCGCCCACAGTCGAGCCAGACACCGAGCCAAATATCATAGCGATAATCATCAGCACGCGGGCAGAGTTGCTCCACCGCTCTTCGTCAATGGCGGCGAAGCCACAGGTTGTGAGAGCTGATATCCATTGGAAGACACTGTCAACCCAGCGCCAGGTGCCGAACTCCCAGTAGTTTTCTAGGAGCAGCAGGACAGACCCTACCGCCAGCAGCAGCCAAAGTGCCCGATAGCGACTGTCGCTCCACAGGCTTGATAGCCTACCCCGCAGCACATCAGCATAGACTGCAAAGCTGATAGCCCCCATAATCATGACGGGCATGGCCGCGAGCTTGATGGCGGTGCTGTAGTCTTCAAAGCCGCGCCGCGTGATGGTGAAGCCACCGGTAGAAATTCCCGACATGCCGTGGTTAATGGCGGGCCATAGGGACATGCCTGCTACCAGAAACAGCCCAATGCTGATGGCGGTGAGCAGCAGATAGATCAGCCAAATCTTTTGCGCCGTCTCCCGCAGGGTGGAGGCAAACTGCGCCTCGCGGGCCTCTGCAGAATAGAGGCGGTCGGGGTTGACCTGCGGGTCCAGCACCGACAGCACCAGCACCACAATCCCAACGCCACCCACCCATTGAGTAAAGGATCGCCACCATTGAATGGCGTGGGGCAGACTGGCAACGTCTTTGGTTACCGATAGCCCAGCGCTGGTGAATCCCGACATCGCCTCAAATAGGGCGTTCCAGGGGTCCAGAAATTCAGACATCTGCAGCGGACTATCCGTTAGCCGATCCACATAGGTGGCCACCATAATGTAGGGGATGGTGCCGATAAAGCAAATCACGAGCCAAGCCGCGGCGACAATAACCACGGCGCGGCGCATGTGGGTCAGCCTGTAGGGCTTGAGCCATTTGTAAAGACCGAACCCGGCCCCTAACGAAATTAGCGCCGTGACCGCAAAGGGAATAGTGACGTAAAACTCTTTGAAGAACCAGCCTACGGGTATGGAGGCGATCGCCATTAATCCTGGAACACAGACTAGAAGTCCGAAAATTCGGAGAGATATCTGGTCGTTGTCGCTCATGGCGTTGCAAGACTCGTCAATAGGGTGCTGGTTCGTTCAGCCACACCTTAGGTCGATGGGCTTGAAATAGCACTGGCCTTTGGGAGTAATCTGTTGGTGATGCCACAGGTCTTTGGGGCTGTACCGGCTTGGTGTCGCGGCTGTTCGGCAAAGCTGCATCTAGATGTTCTGTTGCCGTTGCCATCGCCGCCGCCATTGAGACGTGGGCTCTAACGTCGAGTTCGCTTGAACCTGCTGGCGCTGCTGCCGAATTGCCGCTGCCGTTGCCGTCAGCGTTGGATCGCGGTAGGGGATGGCGGCACGGGTTTGCAAATGCTCCTGCTCTTCAAGGGAGAAGGGCCGCCCGACGGTGGTGTAGCCGGCGACGGTGCCCGGTGACTTGCGGCCTACCCCCGGTGTTGAGCCTAAGGTGAGCCCCGCGCGGAGGAGGGCAGTCCGGGCGGCGGCAGCGCAGGAGTAGGTCGCTAAATAGCCGTCTGGCTTGAGGCGCTTGACCACAGCCCCTAAAAATTCCAGGGTCCACAGCTCTGGGCAGGTCTGGGGAGAGAAGGGATCTAGGAAGATGGCGTCTGCCCAAGCGAGCGGTACCTGGGCGATGGTTTGACGGGCGTCTCCCACGAGAAGCCTGCCCCCGCCCCTGGGATCTTCTACTGCGTTTTGGTGGGCGAGCTGTGTGAGTAAGGCTGGGACGGGCTCATCCCACTCTGACAACAGTCCGTGGGCGATCGCCGTTTGGGGCACCTCGGGCGATCGCTCTAGCCCAATCCAATCGACCTGGCAGTTTGGGTTTGCTTGCCAAACAGCCTGCAGGGCGGCGGCGGTGTTGTAGCCTAACCCATAGCACAGGTCTAGCAGTTGAACAGGCCCCTGCGCAGCCTTCTCGCGAATCTGCGTCGGTACGACAAATTTCTGCTCCGCCTCTAGCCGCGCTCCCTGCCTACTGTGAAAGGCTTCGCCAAATTCGTTAGAAAAGAAAGTGAAGGAGCCGTCTGCGGTGAGCTGAGGGGTAAAGGGCAAAATCGATGACATCTTTGGGCGCTATGCTGCAGGCAAGCGGGTTGTGTGGGATACGGCAAAAGACAAGGTTTATCCAGCTCATAAGTGGCTGGCCATAAGTAAATGG
>JBARYO010000228.1:0-3945 GCA_049647905.1 Elainellaceae cyanobacterium
ATATGGAGCCGTATCATATCCTGCCGGGCGCAGGAGACAAAGAAGTACTGCTGCTCTAAGCGCAGCTGCTTACCCTGGATCAGCTCATCGTTGGGGTAGAGCACCTTGGTGATGTTCTCGGAGGTCACCTTTTCGTTGACCGCGCCGTAGTAATCCCCTGTGTTGAACGCCTGGAAGTCAAACGATTCAGGAGCTTCTGCATTCCAAAGCCGCAGGGTATTGGCGGTATCGACTTGATACCCCAAAATCGGCGTGTCGTAGGGAATGCCCTTTACAATTCGGTCGGGAACCCAGCGGACGCGAAAATCCCCCTTGCTGTTGGTGTAGGTTTCGGTATAGCCGCCTAAACCAACCGTCACCGCAGACTCAGGGCGGGCAATTTCCCAAGGGTTGCCCTTCTGCAGCCACTTGTCGGTGATTTCGACCTGCCAGCCGTTTTGAATTGCCTGGTCGAAAATGCCAAACTCGTAGCGGATGCCGTAGCCGATGGCGGGGACCTGCAGCGTGGAGAGAGAGGCCATATAGCAGGCCGCAAGGCGTCCCAGACCCCCGTTGCCTAAGCCGGGTTCTTCTTCCTGCTCAATTAGGTCTTCAAGCCTTAGCCCAGACTCGTGGACCGCTTGCCGGACCGCATCTTGAATGCCGAGGTTGATCATGTTGTTGGCCAGGTGAGGGCCGATGAGAAACTCCGCCGACAGATAGCTCACAATGCGGGTTTCTGGCTTGAGGTAAAGCTCAAACGTGCCGAGCCATTTGGGAAGCAGGCGATCGCGTACGGTGCGAGCTAAGGCTAGGTAAAAGTCATTGAGGGTGGCCATGGTGATCCGCTTGCCTTGGGTAAAGCGCAAGTGGTCGGCCATCGCACGGCGAATTGTTTCCACACTCAGCCCAGTGCGATTGTCTTCAATATGCTGCTGAGAGGGCGAATCTGCCGATATGGTCATAAAAGTTATTCCCTGTTGAATCGTTACAGTTGTACAAACTGCGTGACGCTCGTGATTGTTACTACCTTAATATTCTTACGTTTAGAGTAGATCTGAAATCTTTGGGACCCACCATAAGTTAAGGATGATCTAAAGTTTATCGGGCATTTGTCTCGTCGATGGCTATGGCTCCTTTCACCGTTAAATCTTCTCACCGTAAGCAAATCGGTGAGGGAAGGAACCTCACCGATTGCTCAAGCCACAAGTCAGACTAGGATTATCGTAGCCCCGTTGTAAGACTGTCGGCAGTCCATAGTTGGGGCTTTACGTTAGACCTCACGCTTATCCCTACAACCTGTTCAATATGAGCCTTACCCTATATCTTCTCCGCCACGGCGAAACCACCCATAGCCAGTCTGGTGGCTTTTGCGGCTCGCTTGACCCTGGACTCACGGAATTTGGCCACGCCATGGCCCAGGCGTTTGCCGACGCCTATGCCGATATTCCCTGGACCGCGATCTACGCCAGCCCCATGACCCGCGCTCGCCAAACAGCAGAACCGATATGCGATCGCCTAGGGATGGAGCCCATCATCCGCGATGGCCTTAAGGAAATGCATTTTGGTGATTGGGAAGATAAAACCAAGGCAGAGGTCTACCAGCAGTACACGTCGGACTATGTGCGCTGGCTGACCGAGCCTGCCTGGAATTCGCCCACGGGTGATGGGGAGACAGGGGTGCAGGTGGCCAGCCGCGCCATGCTGGTAATTTCTGAAATCGAGGAGACTCACCCCAATGGCCATGTGCTGGTGGTGTGCCATAAGTCCACCATTCGCCTGATGGTCTGCAGCCTGATGGGTATGGATCTGGGCCGCTACCGCGATCGCATTGAGATGCTGACGGCGTCGGTGTCGCAAATTATCTTTGACGAGCACGGACCGCTGCTCAAGATTTTGGGCGATCGCAACCACTTGCCGAAGGAGATACGGGAGCGGGCCGGAACCTAAGCGGCGGACTAGCAAACCAGCTCTAAGAGCGGGCCGGACCATATTGATGCACACCTCTTGCTCAGTAATCAACGCGGTTGGGGCGGCCGTCTATGCTGATCTTGATAGGCTAAGCTTAGGCATTGTTAGGAGGTCACTATGCGTAAACAGATGATTGAGTATACGTCACCGCTCGATGCGCTAGTAGCTGTGACCAAGCGCCTGAGCCTCTATGAAACCCAGCAGGGCATAGAGTCAGAGGAGTTTTTCAACCAGTATCAGCGAGGGCAGCTATCAGATGAGATTGTCTTTGTAGAATGGGCAAACGACTATCGTCATTATCTGGAGATTCGGAAGGAGCTTGAGGCGCAACTGACGCATGCGGCATAGGGCGTTGGTCGCCTACTTAGCCCGCGTGGAGAAGGCCGTGGCTGATTGTGAGGCAGCTTATGTTGAGCGCTATGTCGAAGAAGTTTTGACACCGAAGCGGGCAAACTTGCGGATTCGTATTCGCTTTGAGCAAGGGCATTTGCTGGAGATTAGCGAGGCAGTTGTAGTTGCAGAAAATGAACTGTCTTGGCTGGACTACCGGTATCACTGCCAAGACGCGCAGAATCAGCTCCTGTTTCGCTACGACAGTACGCCGCATTTC
The DNA here is from genome assembly GCA_049647905.1 of Elainellaceae cyanobacterium. Taxonomy (GTDB): domain Bacteria; phylum Cyanobacteriota; class Cyanobacteriia; order CAKZMO01; family CAKZMO01; genus JBCCAG01. The sequence continues at coordinate 2,561 of JBARYO010000228.1, forward strand.
CCTAATCTACCTGGGTTTCCGCATCATAAACATCTACCAGTCAGTGTGATCGGTAGCGATAAACCGGACATAGTACAAGTGGTTGAAGAGGCAAGAGCCGTACTAGGTTGACAAACTGATACTGCTCAAGGTGTTGGGCGATCGCCATCACCTACCTGCCGATATCCGTAAGCGGGCCGGAACCTGACCAGAAATTCTGTGACTATGACACAACTCCATGCCTCTCAACTTTTGCTTCGCCCCGCCCAGCGTCCAGATATCCCGCTGATTCTTCAGTTCATTCAGCAGCTAGCCGACTACGAAAAGCTGCGCCACGAGGCGATCGCCACCGAAGCGCTGCTGGACGAGCACCTGTTTGGCCTCTCCCCCAGCGCAGAGGTCTTGATTGCCGAATGGGACCAAGCCCCCGCTGGCTTTGCCCTCTACTTTCGCACCTTTTCCACATTCCTGGGACGCCCCGGCATCTACTTAGAAGATCTGTACGTCAAGCCTGAGTATCAAGGTCAGGGCATCGGGCGATCGCTGCTGGCTCGTCTGGCGCAGATTGTTGTGGAGCGGGGCTACGGGCGATTGGAGTGGTCGGTGCTGAATTGGAACGAGCCTGCCATCGGGTTCTACAACAGCTTGGGGGCAACGCCGCTGGATGAATGGACCGGCTATCGGCTGACGGGAGACGCGTTGGTCCAGCTGGCTGCCCCAAAAGGCTAATCTTCCTGAAGTAGCTCTGTGACCTTCTGCGCTGTTGCGGGAGCCAGCAAGACCCCATTGCGGTAGTGGCCACTGGCGATAATCACACGACTGTATCCAGGCAGCCGTTCAATGATGGGGGCAGGGCGGTTGAAGGGGCGGGGCCGCTTTCCCCACCAGATCCGTAGAATTGTGGCCGAGGCCAGCGTCGGATGTAGGGCGATCGCCCCTGCCCACATGGTCTGCAGCTCTGCCTCAATCGCCGCCTCGTCGCCATCGCGAGGGAACTCCACCGTTGCGCCAACCCAGTATCGCGATTCTGGTGGGCTTTGTTCTGACGTGCTTTGAGAAATCGTCAGCTGTACGACGTGGATGTCGTTGCCGGTGACCACAGGCCGAAATTCATCTGGTTCTAGGGGCGATGCCATTGCCACTTCAACGGCCTGACCCAGAACAGGGCGGATGTCAATGGTTGCTGAGGACGCCAGCGCTGTTGTCCCTAACCCTGCCGTTAGGACCAGCCAATCTGCCTCATGCCGTTCTTCGCTAGCGAGGGTGGCGCAGGCCCTGCCGTTCTTCTCGTCAATTGACAGCACCTCAGCATCGAAGCACATCTGTGCCCCCTGCTGTCGGGCCGCGTCTAACAGTGCCAGCGTCAGCTGCTGGGGGTGGACCTGGCGATCGCGGGGGGAATGCAC
>JBARYO010000229.1:0-6086 GCA_049647905.1 Elainellaceae cyanobacterium
TGTGAATAGGCGCTTCATAAGTGGTGATTTGGCCTGATTCACCCTCTTGCTGAGGTTTGACATGCTTGGTCCTAAAGTTGATGCCTTTGACGATCACTTGGCTGGTTTTGGGTATGGCTTGAACCACTTCACCCACCTTGCCTTTTTCACGTCCTGAGATCACTTGAACCGTGTCGCCAGCTCTGACGTGCATTTTGTATCGGCGTTGTTCTGATTTAGAAGACACGTTAGAGAACCTCCGGCGCTAGAGAGACGATTTTGGTGAAATTTTTCTCCCGAAGCTCCCGCGCAACGGGACCGAAAACGCGCGTTCCTCGAGGATTACCTTCTGGGTTAATGACAACAGCCGCGTTATCGTCGAATCGAATACTCATGCCACTCTCACGGCGCAGCCCTTTTTTTGTTCTGACAATGACGGCCCGCACGATATCAGACTTTTTGATAGCCATGTTGGGTAGAGCATCTTTGACAACGGCAATGACGACGTCACCGATACCGGCATAGCGCCGGTTGCCGCCTAAGACGCGGATGCACATCAGTTTGCGGGCTCCGCTGTTGTCCGCGACATTGAGGTACGATTCTTGCTGTATCACGGCTAATCTCCTAAATAACGTAAGTTAACTGCAGCACTACTGAGCAGCGGCTTCCAGCACATCTGCCACAGCCCACCGCTTTGTCCGACTCATGGGACGAGTCTCCTGGATACGGACGCGATCGCCAACATGACAGGCGTTTTCTTCGTCATGGGCTTTGTAGCGCCGGGTACGAACCATGATCTTTCCGTATTTAGGGTGGGGCGATCGCCTTTCGACAGCCACGACAACGGTCTTGTCCATTTTGTCGCTTACCACCACACCGACACGCTCTTTAGTTGTCATAGCTTAGTTCTCTTCGGTAGTTGATGAATCAGAGGGTTCAGGGGCATCTGTTGCAGGTGAACCGGGTCCAACGGTAAGCCGCTCCCGCTCTACAGTCATTAACTGCGACAATCTATGCTGCAAATGCTTGAACTGGTGTGGCTTTTCCAATCGGCGGGTTCCCTTTTGGAATCTCAGGTCAAAAAGCTGTTTCTTAACGGACAGAATGTCATCTGAAATTTCTTGGTCCGTCAGCTCTCGGATCTCGCTTACTTTCGACAGTGGCATTTACGATTCCTCCGACGATTCTCGAGCAATAAACTTGGTTTTAATCGGTAGCTTAGATGATGCCAGCCGCATCGCCTCTCGGGCTACTGACTCAGGCACACCAGCAATCTCAAACATAATGCGGCCCGGCTTAACGACAGCAACCCAAAATTCAGGGTTTCCCTTACCTGAGCCCATTCGGGTTTCCGCCGGGCGCATGGTTACAGGCTTATCCGGGAAGATTCGGATCCAAATCTTTCCACCCCGTTTGACATAGCGGGTCATAGCCCGTCGACCAGCCTCAATCTGCCGCGCCGTAATCCATGACGGCTCTAGCGCCTGTAGGGCAAAATCGCCAAAGTTGATTTCATTACCGCGACTGGCCATGCCGCGCATCCGTCCGCGATGCTGCTTACGAAATTTTGTACGTTTAGGGCTGAGCATAATGTAATCCTTTAGCGATTCGTCTCCTAAATACCGGCAAAAGCCTCACTGGCTTTCCCTCTAACCTTCGTTCGATCGATCTTCAAACTGCTGTCGGCGGCGCTGCTGTCGGCGACGGGGTTGAGTATCAGCTGCTGTGCTGCTGCTCTCCTGTCCCGGAACGATTTCCCCTTTGAAGATCCAGACTTTAACGCCAATCACCCCATAGATGGTTTGCGCTGTTTTGTACGAGTAGTCGATGTCAGCACGCAGCGTATGAAGGGGCACCTTACCTTCACGAACAAATTCAGTTCGCGCAATCTCTGCACCGTTCAAGCGGCCGCTAATTTGAATTTTGATCCCTTCTACGCCCGCCCGCTCTGCGCGCTGAATCGCTTGACGGACTACCCGGCGAAATGATACACGCCGCTCTAGCTGTTGAATGATGTACTCGGCAATCAGCGCTGCGTCGGCATCGACTCGAGCCACTTCCACTACGTTGATCCGAATCTGGCGATCGCTGTCACCCAAGGCTTTCTGAAGGCCGCTGCGCAGCTGGTCAATACCGGATCCGCCTCGACCTACAATCACGCCGGGACGCGCCGTACGGATTTCTAAATCGATCTGATCGGCCTTGCGCTCGATATACACCTCAGAAATTCCCGCATTTGAGAAGGGATTGGTGTTCTGGATGTATTCCCGAATGACATAGTCCTCTTGCAGCAGCTCAGGATAGCGGTTGGTGTCAGCAAACCATTTTGAGCGGTGCTCTTGGGTAATGCCAAGGCGAAATCCGATTGGGTGAATTTTCTGTCCCACAGTATGCTCTCTCGTTCTATTGCTAGGGTCTGGCCAGGGTCGATGGTTTTAAGGGTAAAATCGTGTAGTTGAATAGCAATCGCAGTCTAGTCTTCGTCCGCTTGAGCCACTGCAACCGTGATATGGCAAGTGGGCTTACGAATCTGATACGCGCGGCCTTGAGCGCGGGGTCGGTAACGCTTCAAAACAGGCCCTTGGTCTGCGTAGGCTTGTGTAATCACTAGCGTTCTAGGATCAAGACCCTCATTATTCTCTGCATTGGCGACAGCGGAGCGGAGAACCTTTAGCACAGGTTCACAGGCCCGATAGGGCATAAATTCTAGAATAATTAGCGCTTCCCGGTAGCTCCGGCCCCGAACCTGGTCGAGGACGCGGCGGACCTTGTGGGGCGACATGCGAATATAGCGGGCGGTCGCTTTTACATCATTACTCATAACTACAGTCATCGACTCTCTCCTATCGTCAGCAGTGTAGTATTACCGTCGCGCCTTCTTATCGCTTTTGGCATGTCCACGGAACGTTCGCGTCGGAGCAAACTCTCCCAGCTTGTGGCCGACCATTTGCTCTGTAATGAACACGGGCACGTGTTGGCGGCCATTGTGGACTGCAATAGTATGGCCGATCATCTGGGGCAAAATCGTAGACGCCCGGGACCACGTTTTGATGACCTGCTTATCACCCTTCGCATTGAGGGTTTCAATTTTGCTCAGCAGGTGATCGGCAATGAATGGACCTTTCTTTAGGGAGCGAGACATAACGGCTACCTCAGATAAAACGACTCTAAACTAGTAATTCAAGCAGCACTGCTGCAAACGGTCTAAGCGTTGCGCCCACCGCGACCCCGTTTGGACGAGCGGCGACGGCGACGAACAATCATGGAATCGCTCTGCTTTTTCTTCTTCCGGGTTTTCTTACCCAAAGCTGGCTTGCCCCATGGCGTCACCGGATGGCTGCGGCCAATCGGTGCGCGGCCTTCACCACCGCCGTGGGGGTGGTCGACCGGGTTCATGACGCTACCTCGAACTTCAGGGCGACGGCCTAACCAGCGCTTGCGGCCCGCTTTACCCAAGCTCATGTTTCGCATCTCCGCATTACCCACCGAACCGATGGTGGCGTAACACTCGCGGCGGATGAGGCGTACCTCTGATGACGGCATTTTCAGCGTCACCAGGTCACCGTCCTTAGCAACGACCTGGGCAGAAGTACCCGCAGACCGTACAATTTGCCCCCCTCGACCGGGATACAGCTCCACGTTGTGGACCAGCGTACCTAGAGGAATATTGCCCAGGGGCAGGGCATTACCGATCTCGAAAGGTGCGTCAGGGCCAGAGATAATTGTCGCGCCGACGGCAAGACCTTCGGGACGAAGGATGTAGCGCTTCTCGCCATCCTCATATTGAACTAGCGAGATGCGAGCATTGCGATTCGGATCGTATTCTACGGAAACCACTTCAGCAGAAATGCCGTGCTTGTTCCTGCGGAAATCGATCATTCGATAGAGCCGCTTGTGTCCACCGCCGCGGTGACGACAGGTGATGACGCCACGGTTATTGCGACCTTTGGCACGGTGCACGCGTTTGACCAAGGACTTCTCTGGCTTACTGCGCGTAAGCTCGGAAAAGTCTGAAATGACGCGTTCTCGCGTTCCAGGAGTGTAGGGGCGGAAAGAGCGAATTCCCATGATTACCGTTAGTGACTGATGTGACTACTAAACGAGCGTGCGTGTGGACGCGGTGCCCGCAGGGCGATCGCCCTTAAACTTCGGGGAACAGAGTAATAGAATCTCCAGAGGACAGGGTAACCATCGCTTTTTTGTAGTGCGGCCTCCGGCCAACAAAACGCCCCATGCGGCGGGTTTTATGCGGTGGGTTTTGAGTATTAACCTTGACCACTGTGACGTCGAACAGAGATTCGACTGCTGCCTTGATGTCTAGCTTTGACGCTTTAGGATGCACCTCGAAGAGGTACTTATTGTCCTCAAGGGCAATAGTCGCTTTCTCCGTAACCAGAGGGCGACGAATGATGTCGGGCAAATCGCGTTCGCTAAATTTAGGCACCGTAGTTCTCCTTTACTCGTTCTAACGCCGCTGCCGTAATCACAACGCGGTCAGCAGCTAGCAGGTCGCGGACGTTTAAGTTGTCGGACAGAACAAGCTTGACGAAGCTGATGTTCCGGGTGGACAGATAAACATTCTCGTCCTTACCGGCGGTAATCAAAAGGACAGTATCGCCGGGAGCAACGCCCCAGCGGCCCAGCGCCGAGATGAAGTCTTTTGTTTTGGGTCGAGTCAGCTGATCGGCGAACTCTTCAACGACAACCATGTCCCCAGCGCGGCCTTGAAATGCCGTTCTTAGCGCGAGCCGCCGCTCCTTGCGGTTCATTTTCTGGCTGTAATCCCTGGGTTTAGGGCCGAAGATCACACCACCGCCCTTCCATAGCGGAGAGCGAATTGAACCAGCCCGAGCGCGTCCGGTTCCTTTCTGACGCCAAGGCTTTCGCCCGCCACCGCGAACCTCAGCTCGCGTCTTCGAAGATGCCGTGCCCTGACGAGCATTGGCCATTTGCCGCACTAATGCTCTATGGACAACGTGAGACGCCGTTTCGCTACTTGCCACTGCCAAATCAATGGAAGTATTGCCCGTCTCTTCACCTTGCCAATTTTGAATTACGCAATCCGCCATCTCGGTTCCCTCTAATCACTAGGTCCTATTGTCTGCTGCTCTACTACCACTCTCGGGTAGGACGAATATCGAGGAACGTACCCGCCTTTCCAGGAACGGCACCTTTGACCAGCAAAAGGTTGCGCTCTCCATCCACTTGAACAATTGACAATTTGCGAATCGTGACTCGCTCAGCGCCCATGTGACCCGCCATCCGCTTACCCGGATAAATCCGCCCTGGCGTTGTTCCTGCACCCGTCGAACCGGGTTGCCTGTGGTTCTTAGAACCGTGGGACATCGGACCACGTCGGAAGTTATGCCGCTTTTGGTAACCCGCGAAGCCTCGGCCAATGCTGGTGCCAGTCACATCAACGAGCTGCCCTGCCTCGAAAGAGTCAACCGTAACCTGCTGTCCCAGCTCAAAGGAGCTGACATCAGCAAGCCGGTATTCCCGCAAGTGGCGTACTGGAGTTACACCAGACTTGCTCAGATGCCCTAGCTTGGGGCGGTTAAGCGCTTTCTCAGTAACGTCACCGTAACCCACCTGGACGGCAGTGTATCCATCAGTATCGTTGGACTTCACTTGGGTCACCGTGCATGGCCCCGCCTGAATAACAGTTACTGGAATGGCACGCCCCTGGTCGTCGAAGACCTGAGTCATACCGAGTTTTGTTCCAAGAATACCCATAGCCATACAGCCAGGCCTCCTACAAGAGCTATACACACAAAGCCATACGCTGAGGCGATCGCCTCAGCAACCAAAACGCTCATTTTCGAACCCAACCCCATGGCTTTAGGGAGAAAACGAGCAGCAGGGCAACAGCGCACCGTTGCCAGAGCAGAAGTCAAAACCGCAAAAATCTGCGGCGATACCTTCACCTGCCCAAAAAATTAGGTTTAGAGATAACGAAAACATGGGTGGATAGCTAGGACTTTTGATGAGCTGAAACTCTCGCAGTATCCTTTACAGCTATTCGCTAACCGCCGTTGGCTAATCCCTAGGGACGCACCGTTGACAGGCTATCTAGTATAGCCTAACGTTGCCACTCTAGACAAGAC
>JBARYO010000230.1:0-3782 GCA_049647905.1 Elainellaceae cyanobacterium
GCCCTGGGCTGGCTATTAGCGGCAGTGATTAGCGGTGTTTTGACCTGGCGGCGATCGCCCCATCTTTGGCGCTCTAACGTCTTGGGATTTGGGGTGTTTCTGCTGCTGACGCTGCTGCCCGCGCTGAGCCTAATGGACGCCCAGCGCCAGCGCCCCCTGCGCCAGCTAGCGGCTCGCATTTCCGCTGAGTCACACCAGAGTGAAGAGGTGGTGATGGTGGGATTTCAGAAGCCCAGTCTGGTGTTCTATGCCCAGCGGCCTGTGACTTATATTTACGCCCCTGCCAAGGCGATCGCCCATCTGCGTCGCGGGGGGGAGACGGCGCTGCTTGTGGGTCGCCCTGATGAAATCACAGGTCGCCTGACCCCTGAACAGTATGATGTGATCGCCGAGGCGGGAACCTACCAGCTCGTTCGGGTTCATCGCCGCCGCCTATAGCACCACCACAACGTTTTATCCCTATGACTCCTATCCAGCGAGAGCCTGTCCAGCGGTTGATGGATAACCTGAGCCAGACCATCGTTGGGAAGCAATCCGCCATTCAGCTGGTGCTCAGTGCCCTGCTTTCCGGTGGCCATGTGCTGCTAGAAGATGTCCCTGGCGTCGGCAAGACCCTGCTGGCCAAGTCTCTGGCGCGCTCTATCGGCGGTCTGTTCAAGCGCGTACAATGTACCCCCGACCTACTTCCCGCCGACATCACGGGCACCAACATCTGGAATCCGCGCACTGGGCAGTTCGAATTTTTAGCGGGTCCTGCCCTAACCAATATTTTGCTGGCCGATGAGATCAACCGCGCCACCCCCCGCACCCAGTCAGCTCTCCTCGAAGTGATGGAAGAATACCAGGTGACGATTGATGGTATATCTCACCCCGTTCCCCGCCCCTTCTTCGTCATTGCGACCCAAAATCCTATTGAGTACCAGGGGACATTTCCCCTCCCCGAAGCCCAAATGGATCGCTTTGCGGTATCGCTTAATTTGGGCTATCCCTCACAGGATGAGGAGCTGGTATTGCTACAGCAACTTAACCAGCGCCAGAGCGCATCCATAAAACCTTGTATCTCTCTGCAGGAGATTAACCAGCTGCAAGTGGCGGCTCAGCAGGTGCGTCTGGAAACTCATTTACAAACCTATCTGCTGGCGCTGGTTCGGGCAACCCGCGAGCGGGAGGACGTGCGGCTGGGCGTCAGCCCCAGGGGTGGCATCGCCCTATACCGCACCACCCAGGCGTTTGCCTTTTTGGAAGGGCGAGACTATGCGCTCCCTGACGATGTCAAGCGACTTGCTCCCCATGTGTTGGCCCACCGCCTCATTCCTGATGCAGGACAGACAGGACTGCAGATTGTGGAAGATCTGCTCCAATCCATTCCGATTCCATAGCGGCTAGTTGATGCTAGTGGCATCAGTGCGATAGTGATTTGGTGGGTACCCTAGACAGACCCAAGTCGTGGCGTTGCTTCCATGAATCACCGAGAGCACGGATTTTCCCTGATTGAATTAACCATTGTTGCCGCGATCGCCAGTATTTTGGCACTGGTGGCAGCGCCGGGGTGGGTGGCCTTTATGCAGCGGCAGCAGCTGATTGCTGCTCAAGATAGCCTATACCGCGTCATTCAACGGACCCAACAGCTGGCGATCACCCAGAGAGTTCCCTGGCAAGTTAGCTTTCGCCTCAGTGCTCCGGCGTCGGAAGCGCCGACGGTTGAGTGGACAAGGCATCCGAGCCAAATATCATCCGACCAGGTGATTTGGCAACCGGTACATGCTGCCACTCGCATCCGTATCGATGAGGATGCTTCTACCCTGGTCCAGCGCTCTGGTCTGTATTGGATTCAGTTTGACCATCACGGTTACGTCAGCGGTCGCCTCGGTCGCTTGACCCTCATGGGGACGCAGCCCGGCTTCCGGCGCTGCGTGGTGGTCTCTACCCGACTGGGAGCGCTGCGGAAGGGGAAAGAGGGCGCGGAAGGGAAAGGTTGTGATTAACAAGGCGGTGCCATGACGGCTACTGAGGACTATTGCGGCCAACGCTATATGTGGCAGTAAGCCATAACGGATGGCAGGATATCGATTTGCGGCGGCAATATGTCTCAGGCAGTATGTCACAATAAAAGTCCAACCTTCACGTATCCCCTGCATTTAGTTCGGTTAACTCTCCTGTGAATACTGCCCTTACCTCCGTAACCCGCCGCGCCGTCTTCCCCTTCACCGCTATCGTGGGTCAAGACGAAATGAAACTAGCGCTCATGCTCAACGTCATCGATCCTAAGATTGGCGGCGTCATGATTATGGGCGATCGCGGCACCGGTAAATCGACGACGATTCGGGCGCTGGCGGATATTTTGCCCGAGATTGATGTGGCGGCAGATGATCCGTTCAACAGCCACCCCAGCGACCCTGAGCTGATGAGCGACTGGGTGAGAGACGCCGTGACCCAAGGCGAGACGGTTCAAACGGCAGCGAAAAAGGTGCCTATGGTGGATCTGCCCCTGGGAGCTACCGAAGATCGGGTTTGTGGCACCATCGATATCGAAAAAGCCTTAACAGAAGGCGTCCGCGCCTTTGAGCCGGGCCTTCTAGCCCAGGCCAATCGCGGTATTCTCTACGTAGATGAGGTCAACCTCCTCGACGACCATCTTGTCGATGTCCTGCTGGATTCAGCCGCGTCGGGCTGGAATACGGTTGAGCGAGAAGGCATTTCTATCCGTCACCCCGCTCGGTTTGTGCTGGTTGGTTCTGGGAACCCGGAAGAAGGGGAGCTGCGTCCCCAGCTGTTAGACCGATTCGGTATGCATGCCGAGATTCGCACGGTCAAAGATCCGACGTTGCGGGTCAAGATTGTGGAAGAGCGAACGACATTTGACCAAGAGCCGCAGACTTACCTAGAGGCCCATCAAGACGCGCAAGCCGCCGTCCAAGAGCGAATTGTCAGCGCCCAGGAGCGGCTCAAGCAGGTCACCATTGACCATGAGATGCGGGTGCAAATTTCCCAAGTGTGCTCAGAACTAGACGTGGATGGACTGCGGGGGGACATTGTCACCAACCGCGCCGCCAAGGCGATCGCCGCGCTAGAAGGCCGCACCGAGGTCACCACTAACGATATCCAGCGGGTGATTGTCTTGTGCTTACGCCACCGGCTGCGTAAGGATCCCCTTGAATCCATGGACTCGGGCTATAAAGTTGCCCAGGTGTTCGGTACCGTATTTGGCATCTCCACACCGGACGATGTTGCGCAAAGCAACGGAGCCTACTCAGCTGCCGGAGCGTGACGCGGATTTTGGGTATCGACCCAGGACTGGCCACTTTGGGCTTCGGCATCATTGAAGCCCAGTCCACCAGCGACGATATCCATCCCCTAGACTTCGGCATCATCCAAACCCCAGCTCATACCCCGGTTGGCGATCGCCTCTGCACGATCTACAGCGACCTTCACGACTTGGTCACTCAGTGTGAGCCAGATCTAGTCGGCATCGAAAAGCTATTTTTCTACCGCATGGGTAACACTATCCAGGTGGCTCAAGCGCGGGGCGTCATCATGCTGGTGCTGGCACAGAGTAAGCTGCCCTATGTTGAATTTACCCCTGCTCAAGTGAAGCAGGCGCTGACAGGCCACGGCAACGCTGATAAAGCCGCCGTTCAAGATGCGGTAGCCCATGAGCTGAACCTGACTCAAATTCCACGACCCGATGATGCGGCAGATGGCTTGGCGATCGCTTTAGCGACCTGGTTTGGCCGCTGATTTGCTAACCTGTATGCCGCTCGCAGAGCTGTTCGTCAATGAGC
>JBARYO010000231.1:0-3196 GCA_049647905.1 Elainellaceae cyanobacterium
GTAGATCCGGAAGTCCCCCTCTCTAATTTCAATGATTTTGTTAGCGATCTTAGAAATAAAGTAGCGATCGTGGGAGACCACAACCACACTTCCATCGTAGTGCTGAATGGCTTCCTCCAACATCTCCTTTGCTGAAATATCAAGGTGATTGGTCGGTTCGTCAAGGATGAGTAAATTTGTTGGCTGCAGCAGCATCTTGGCTAGGGCTAGCCGCGCTTTCTCCCCACCACTCAGGGCGCGAACCTTCTTTTGCACCGTATCTTTGCTAAAGAGAAACTGTCCCAAAAGGCTGCGGACGTCTCGATCGAGCCAGTCGGGCACCTCGTCGTGGATGGTGCTCAGGACGGTTTTATCGAGCTCTAACGCCTCGGCCTGGTTTTGCTCAAAGTAGCCCGGTATGACGTTATGGTCCCCCAGCTTCGCGCTCCCCTCATCAGGGGATTCCATCCCCATGATCAGCCGCAGCAGAGTTGATTTTCCAGCTCCATTCGGACCCAAAACCGCGATGCGATCGCCCCGCTCAATCAGCAGGTTAGCGCCCAGAAACAGAATTTTGTCGTCATAGACGTGGGTCATATCTTGGATGATGGCCACCTCACGCCCGCTGCGTGGTGAGGGCGGGAAACGAAATCGCAAGGATTTGACATCCCCAACAGGAGCCTCAACCCGCTCAATTTTGTCAAGCTGCTTTTCTCGGCTCTTAGCCTGGGTGCTTCGGGTAGCGCTGGCCCGAAATTTTTCTACGAATGCCTGCTGTTTAGCCAGTTCCTTCTCTTGGCGCTCATAGGTGCTGAGCTGAGCTTGCCGCAGCTCCTGCTTTTGCTCGAGGTATCTGCTGTAGTTACCTAGATACGTGGAGGTCACCCCCCGCTCGGTTTCCACAATTTGGGTGCAGAGGCGATCGAGGAACTCGCGATCGTGAGAGATCACTACCATAGGCGTAGTCAGGCTCTTCAAATAGCCCTCTAGCCACTCAACCGTCGCGATGTCGAGATGGTTCGTCGGCTCGTCCAGCAGCAATATATCCGGATCCTGCAGCAGAATCTTGGCTAAACTAATCCGCATTTGCCAGCCACCGCTGAAGGAGCCCACCAGCTGATCTGCGGCCCCGCGCTCAAACCCAACCTCAGGAAGAATCTTCTCAATCTGAGACTCCAGCCCGTAGCCATTGAGGGCCTCGAATTCCCGCTGCAGCCGGTCAAGCTGATGAATCAAATCGTCTAGCTCCTCCATGTCAGCCCGCTCCATGCGAACCTGAACATCGGCCATGCTGTGCTGAATTTGGTTTGCCCGCCCAAATACGGTCCACAGTTCATCCCGCACGGTGCGCTCGGGATCGACGTCGAACTCCTGGGTGAGGTGAGCAATCCGCAGCTGACTAGGGCGAATGATTTCGCCAGAGGTAGGCTCTTCTTCCCCAGTGATGATGCGGAGCTGAGTGGACTTCCCTGCCCCATTGGCCCCCACGAGGCCCACGCGATGCCCCGTCGTCACCTCCCAGTTCACATCCTTCAGGACTTCACCAGTGGGATATATCTTACTAATGCGCTCTAGCCGCAGCATAATTTTTGCCTACCCGCCCGATGATGTTGCAAAACTTGCGTTCAGCTTAACATTTCGCGACAGTTGTTTTGGGACGATAGTTGTTTTGGGACGATGAATCAACAGGCTAGTGTAGCCTCTGCGCTGAGAACGACTTATTCCAGAAGTTTGCCCAGATAGTCGTATAGTTCGTCATCGCCGCGATCATCTAGGGTCATTTCTTGAAGACCAACGAGCCCGGAGACAATGCGATCGCTCTGGCGTTTGTAGCTGTTGTGGGCTGTGACTAAATCGCGATAGGTTTCTTGCTCAATCTGCAGCCGGTCGCCATCTGGGAGAGGAGTTTGATAGGCGATCGCATCTACAGCGTAGCGGAGCAGGAAAATGAGGGATTGGCTCATGTCCTGAAGCTCTCGCTGCAGCACACGCACGTCAAGTTCTAGGGGGTCAAAGCCCACAGAGCCCTCTAGCCGCAGCTCTGTGATGGGATGCTGCTGGGGGTCAAGTTTACCGCCAAGAATTGCGTTAGATACAGCATCCCGCGCCGACTGAGCCAGCTCGTCGGCAGTTTCTTGACCTTTTGCCTGGAGCTGTAGCCTGAGAATGGGCCGCTGCCGGTAGTTGCGCCGCAGCTCAGCATGAATTCCGTCAGCACTGAGGTTCACAAAGTACGCGCCTCGGGTGTAGCTGCTCTCCTCAATATTGTTCGCTTCGAGGGAGCCAGGATTAAAAATCCAGTTTTCGGCGCAGTATTGTTTGTGAATATGTCCTAGGGCAAGATAATCGACGCCTGCCTGCTGCAGCGGCATCAAGTCGCCATAGCGCAGGGCTCCGGCGTAGCGGGCCACCTGCCCTTCTAGTCCGTGGTGAAACAGCATTACGGTATGATCACAGGTCTTGGGAAGTTGGGCGATGCCGTTCGCCAGTTGGGCGATCGCGTTGGGCGCTGCGGCCCCGTACCAATGGCTACCCAACACCCGCACGCCACAGTCAAGGTCGATGTAGCCCCCCTTGCGGGTCTGCGGCGTCCAGGGCTGATAAATTACCTCTGCATCTTCTGACGGTTCCAGCAGGATGAGCAAGCCCCAGTCTGCCAGATAGCGCAGCCAGTTCGTGTTTGTGCCATAGGGTCGATTGTCGTGGTTACCCTCAATGGCGATCGCTGGAATCTTTGCTGTCGCCAGCAGCTCAAGGCACTTTTGCGCTTGGTTGAGCGTGGCAGGCTGAATATTACGATGCTCAAACAAGTCGCCAGCAATGGCAACAAAGTCGACGCTCTCATTGACCGCGTGGATCTGGAGGACGTCGTACAGCGTATAAAAGAAATCCTTGGTGCGCTCAGGGCAGTCGTAGCGATTAAATCCGAGATGAATATCGGCCATATGTAGGAAACGGGGCATAGACAGACAAACCTAGCAAGTATCCTAACGTGGCTATCGTGCTGTAGCCGTCACACCGCTGATGGCGAGGTGGATGATGCCGCCAGCTCCTGAAGCTGCTCCTGCTGATCTTGGGAAATGCAGGCTTGAATGATGGGGTCAATATCGCCCTCCAGCACGGCGGTCAGGGTGTAATTTTCCCCCAAGCGGTGATCGGTGGCGCGGTTGTCTTTGTAGTTGTAGGTGCGGATTTTCTCAGAGCGGGCACCGGTACC
>JBARYO010000232.1:0-7113 GCA_049647905.1 Elainellaceae cyanobacterium
GGATAAGCAGAGGGAAGCGCAAGAAGCAGTTTATGAAGAAATACATAAAAAACTGCTACATATTAGAAAAAGCCTCGTGATTGAATCTGATACGGAATCAAAGTACAAGCTTGAGCAACGAATTCGAGATTATGAACAACAATTACAAAAAATTGAAGCAGACCTCGATTTGCTAGAGGGTAATTGAAAGATAAGAAATTCTTCATGACGATAATCTATTCAGACATAAAAACTCTGACAAAACTATGAAAACATGGCTCTACCGGGTCAAGTATTCTGACAACAGGTCAAAAGCCTTGAGAAACTTGGCTGACAAAGCTTGCAGCGATTTGCTCAGGCTTTCAGCATAAGTGAATTTCATAGAGCCTGACTTTCAGCAAAACCGGGCTGAATGATGCCTTCCGAGCGGGCCTTTTCACTATTGACGGCGATCGCCCAAGGCACCGTTTCCGTCAGCGTCTCCCGCAGCAGGGCCGTGAACTCCACGGGCGGAACCTCCGGCAGGAAGCGTTCTCCTTCCGCAATAGAAAGCTGAAAAGCTTCTACCGCTCTGCTGAGTTTGAACTTGCTGTAGGGTATGGCTACCTAGCGATAAAAGCGATGAAGATGAATGCTCCCCATCATTGTATTTCCGCAGCGGCGTCGCGTGCGAAGCACTCATCGTAGCCCACAGCTTTTAGAACGCCGTAGTTTTCAAAAGCATTAGCACCTACGTCGCCAACACCGGTTCCGGCAACGCCCCCTGCATCTTATTCAACCAATCCGTCAAGTTCTCCAGCTGCTGCGACGGCCTCAGCGCTCCCAAACCCCGCACCGTCACCCGTCCCGGCGAAAACACGAACCGCGTCTGCAGGTGAGTCGGCAGCTTCTCCTTCATCAGGTTCCAGGCTGGCTCCTCCATGGGCGTCTCCAAAATCACATGCTGCTTGCTGTCTGGCTTGATGCGGGCAAAGCCCAGCTGCTTGGCCACCTGCTTCAGCTCCATCACCCGCACCAGCTGCTGCGCCGCGCTGGGCAAGGGACCATAGCGATCGCTCCAGTCAGCGGCAATTTGCATCATCTCTTGCTTCGATGAAGCCGCCGCAATAGCCCGGTAGGCGGTCATCTTCTGGTCGATATCATGAATGTAGTCTGCCGGGATAAAGGCCGTGAGGTTGAGGTCAATTTGGGTGTCGTCCACCGTGGGGATTTCCTGACCGCGAATCTCCTTGATGGCGTCCTCCAGCATGTCCATATAGAGGTCAAAGCCAATGGCGTTGAGCTGCCCCGATTGCTCTACCCCCAGCAGGTTGCCCACCCCGCGAATCTCCATGTCTCGCATAGCAAGTTGGTAGCCCGAGCCTAGGGTGGCAAACTCCTGGATGGCCCGCAGCCGCTTACGGGCCGCGTCTGAGAGCTTGCTTTGGCGGGGGTAAAAGAGCCAAGCGTGGGCCTGGATACCCGCCCGACCTACCCGGCCCCGCAGCTGATAGAGCTGGGACAGGCCGAAGCGCTGAGCATCTTCGATCAAGATAGTATTGACGCGGGGGATGTCTAGCCCCGACTCGATGATAGTGGTGCAGAGCAGCAGGTCCGCCTCTCCGGCGCTGAAGGCGAGCATGGTAGCCTCTAGCTCCCCCTCCTGCATTTGGCCGTGGGCCACGGCGATGCGCAGGCTGGGCACCATCTCCCGCAGACGGCCCGCGATCTCTTCGATGCCCTCCACGCGGGGCACCACGTAGAAAATCTGCCCACCCCGGTCTAGCTCTTGGCGTATCGCCGTGCTCACCACCTCACCCTTATAGGGAGACAGGTGGGTTTTGATGGGGCGGCGGGAGGGGGGCGGTGTGGTAATTAGACTCATTTCCCGGACGCCGGACAGGGCCATGTAGAGGGTGCGGGGAATGGGGGTGGCGCTGAGGGTGAGCACATCTACGCTGGCGCGCAGGGATTTGATTTTTTCTTTTTGGTTAACGCCAAAGCGCTGCTCCTCATCCACCACCAGCAGGCCCAAATCCTTGAACGTCACCGCCTTGCCCAATAGCTGGTGGGTGCCCACTACCACATCTAGCTCCCCAGTGACTAAGCGCTGCAAAATCTGCTTGCGCTCGTCGGCGGTGCGAAAGCGGTTTAATAGCCCCACCTGGATGGGGTAGGGGGCAAAGCGCTCTTTGATGGTGTGGTAATGCTGCTGGGTCAAAATTGTGGTGGGGGCCAGCATAGCCACTTGCTTGCCTGCCGTAATGGCCTTGAAGATGGCGCGGATGGCCACCTCGGTTTTGCCAAAGCCCACGTCGCCGCACACCAGTCGGTCCATGGGCCGCAGGGTTTCCATGTCCCGCTTCACGTCCTGGATGGATTTGAGCTGGTCAGGGGTGGGTTGATAGGGGAAGGAATCCTCCATTTCTACTTGCCAGGGGGTGTCCATCGGGTAGGCGAACCCTTCCTGCTGCGATCGCTGGGCGTAGAGCCTCAGCAGGTCCACCGCCACCTTTTTGATGGCTTTGCGGACTTTGCCCTTGGTGCGCTCCCAAGCTTTGCTGGACATCTTGTTGAGCTGGGGCGGTGTGCTGTCATTACGGCGGAAGCGGCTCAGCACCCCCACCTGGTCTGCCGAGACGCGCAGCAGACCGTCGGCGTACTGAATCACCAGGTACTCCCGCGTCTCGTTGTTGAAGGTGAGGCTTTCCAACTTTAAAAAGCGACCCACCCCCTGGTTGCGGTGCACCACAAAATCGCCCTGCCGCAGTTTGTTGGGGTCCACCTGCTTGGAGGCCGCGCGGCGGCGCTTGCGGATGTAGGTGGGGGTGGCGAGGGTGTGTTGACCGAAAAACTCTCGGTCAGTGACCACCACCACGCGGAAGGTGGGCAGCACGAAGCCCTCCAGCTCTGCCAAACCCGAGTACTTGACGGCCACAGGGGTCTTTTGAGTGTGAAGCTTGTCGATGGCCAGGTAGTCTTTGGGATTGGGCACAAACTGGGCGGGGCAGTCGTGCTCCTGCAGCAGGGCCACGGAGCGGGAGGGCTGGGCCGAGACGAGCCACACTGCAAAGCCGCGATCGCGCTCTTGACGCAGGGTCTCTGCCAAACGCCCAAACTGATGGGGCATGGCGGGGACGGGGCGACCGGCGAGGTTGAGGCCATCGCTATCGGCTTCGGACAGCTCGGACAGCGTTAGGTGAGGAAAGATCTCGACCTGGGTCAGCGAATCGTCAAAGGTCTGGTGAATTAGGGGCAGCGGGGGGCGATCGCCGTCTCCTTCGCTCTGCACCTCTTGGCGGTGCTCGGTAGCATGCTCCACCCAGCGATCGCTGTGGGCGCGGCACTGGTCAGCTTCGTCAATGGCGATTAGGGTGTCATCGGGCAAATAGTCCAGCAGGGATGCGGGCTGCGCGAAGGCCAGCCCCATAAAGCGCCGCATTCCTTCTACGGGCTCACTTTCCTTGAGCAGCTCTAGGTCTTCTGGGGTGAGGTAGGCCTCCAGCAGGGATTTGTCGGCCTGCTGGTCTAGCGCTTCTAGCACAATGGGCTTTAGGTCTGTAGCAGTTAGAGTAATTTGGTTGATGTTGTCCAGCGATCGCTGGGTGTTGGGGTCAAACTCACGAATGCGGTCTAGCTCATCGCCAAATAGCTCCAGCCGGAGGGGCAGCTCTGAGGCCACGGGGAATACGTCAATGATGTCGCCACGACGGCTCCACTGCCCCTCTGTCTCAACTAGGGATACTCGCTCATAGCCCAGGTGGGACAGCTGACGGCTCAAATTTCCTAAATTCAGCTCCATTCCCTTCTGCAGGGTGACGCAGTAGGGTCGAAACGCCCCAGGCGGTGGCAGATGGGGCTGGAGCGATCGTTCGGTGGCCACTACGGCGATGGAGGTTTTGCCGATGTCCTTAGCGCTAATCAGGTCCGCCAGCACCTGCAGCTGGCCCCAAGTCATCTCCGCCTCTAGGTCAAAAGGCTCGTACGGCGACGCCTCCGAGGTGGGGTAAAAGTGCATTGTCTGCCAGCCCATGGCCTCTAGCTGCACCGCCCAGCGCCCAGCTTCTTCGAGGGTTGCTGTAACTACACATAGGGGCTGCTGCCGCTCTTGAGCCAGCCCAGAGGCTACCAGTCCCTTGGCCAGTCGCGACAGTCCGCTGAGCTTTAGCTGGTTCTGCTGCTGGAGCTTGGCGAGAAGTTCTTTGGTGAGGGGCGATCGCCCTAAGGCGCGAACAACCGAGGAGAAGGCCATGGCGGGGTCAGAAATTGCGGGATAAGAAACCTTAGCAGATTGCGGGTGCTGCGTTTTGGTTGGTTTCCTTAATTGTAAGAGAGCGATTGGATCATGGTTAGATGGCAGCGTAAGCGGTAGGTGGCACCTCGCCATTACCGCTTACACCGATGGCCTTACCTTGCTAGGCTTACCCGTCGGAGGCGGGCGGCAGCCGCTTGGTGAGGATGCGCATCACCTTACCGGGGCTAGTGGCGGGGAGGGGTGCGCTCCATTCTTTGGGCTCTGCGTAGCCGAGCTGATGCAGCCGATGGCGGCAGATGTTGACGGCCTGCAGGGTGCCCACGGCAATCAGCTTGAGGATGTCGCTGTCGTCTGAACCTTGCTCAGGAAAGTCGATGCGACCATAGGCGTAGTCGGCCTCACGGCTGGCGTGAGGGTTAAATTCGGATGTCATTGTTGTAACTCCTGTGGTTTGAGGAAAGACGCCCAAACGGTGAAGCCACTCCGCGCAGCATGAGCGGTGGGGTTCCACAGGAGGTAAAATCTGTGCAACCTCGGTGCTGGTCTTGACAGCGACGGGGCGAGTCTCCTGGTTGTGTGACTGCACTTCCAGGGGACGGTGCTATTGGTTTGGGCGTCGGATTGAACGCAGGACGCAATAAACGTCCATGGCTAGAAACTGTAGCGGATGTTTGCGTCTGGTGCAACCGTATTGGCAAAATTTGGTGCTATTTTGCCCAGCGGGTTTTGATGTAGCTGGGTTTGGTGAGTTTGTTGGTGGTGAAGGTTTTGATAGGCGATCGCATCACAGAAGAGTCCCCGGTGAACACCCGAAAAATGTAGGACTTCAACAGCGAAGAAATTTATTTGCCGAGCGGTCAAGAGTACTGTCCGAACCTAGAAGCGCTTCACTGGCATCGAGATTACTGGAACATTGCATAGTTTCAATTGTGAGTTCTCCTCCCGCACTGGACTTCATCCGTGGCTAGAACATTTCACCATACTCTATCGCTCAACGGGCGCTGTACAAGGCGATAAGGCGATCGCTAAAACAAAATGAGAGACTTTGCACAAACTCATGTAGAATGGCGCATAAAAATAACGCCATGGCCTCCAATCACCGAAAAAGCCGCTGGAAAGTATACCGTCGCGACGGCTTCCGCTGTGTCTACTGCCAAAAGCGCGTCAAAGCCGACCAGCTCACTCTAGATCACGTTATTCCCAAAGCCCACGGCGGCAGCGATAAGATGCGAAACCTCGTCGCCGCCTGTTTTGAGTGCAACAGCGCCAAAGGATCAATGGATCCTAAAACTTGGGTAACTTACCTCGGCACCATCAGCGATAACATTGCCCAGGTGGGCAAAGTCGATGGCTTAATTACCCGCATCACTAGCGATCCAGTCTACCGTAAGCAAGAGCGGCAAGCGAGAGAAGCGGCGCTGGAGGAAGCTTGGCAGTATTACGACGGCCTCCTCGAAGATATTGGCGAGGCGGATATGTTAGACGATTGACTCCTGCAAATACGCTTGCTCTAGCTCCCGCTGTGCCCGACTACTTCCAATGTCCTGTCCAAATCCTGCTGGTGGGGAATGCCGCTGCGCCACGGGCATACGGTGAAACAGATTGTGACGAAAGCTTTTTTCCAACAAGAATTCGAGCTACCTATGGAATATGGGTTGGCCCTATCGCTTGAGATAACATGATTGGTCCAGCCCCAGAGTTGCATAGGCGATAGGGCGTGATTGTCTCAACCAATCGAGACAATTGACCCCCCCCAGCGTAAATCGTCATTGCCCCGACCTACCATGGCCCAAACACGTCTACTCCACCATACCGACCCAGAAATCCACGGAGCCTCAACCTCATTGGTCGTCGTTATCCATGGACTTGGGGGACGAAAGCAGCAAGATTGGTACGCCGCCATCCGTGAATTCTTGCCCGACGCTGATCTGCTAATCCCAGAATACGCCTCAGAAATTTTTTCTAACACCGATCCAAGACGAACCGCAGATCAGCTGGCTCAATATATCCACGAAGCAGATGTGAACCGCTCTAGGCGTCCCGACGGCCAATCATATAGTCACATTAGTCTAAGTAAAGGGCCATAAATAAACGACGCTACTTGGGGGTTCGCCCCCGGCAGGGGGCGAACCCCGACACCATTTACTTGTGGCCAGCCACTTAGTCGGATACAGCGGTGGCGGATTGATCACCCGCAAGACCTACTTGATTGCCATGGGATATGGCGACGACGAGGCAGCGATTCACAATCCCCAACCGTTGCCATGGGCCACCAAAGTTGAGCGCATCGTCCTGCTAGCGGCGGTCAATCGAGGCATTTCCGACACCAAACCCAAGCATCTAAGCTGGCCCATGTATATACTACAGCGGCTGGGCTAGGTTATTTTGCCATGGCTAGGTCTAGGGCGACTGCTGCTCAATTTTCGTCGAGGGTCCCCTTTTGTTGCCAATCTGCGGGTGCAGTGGATTCGACTCAGCTATGCGCCAAATATTGATCTGCCGCCAACGATCCAGCTCCTGGGGGATGTGGATGAGGTTGTGGCGGCAGACGACAGCATCGATATTTTGGCTGACGTCAACTTTAGATATTTAAAGGTTCGTGATACAGGGCACAGCTCAATTTGCGATTTTCAATCCCCTGAGGTCGGCCCCCATCGAAAAGAAAGGTTTCGGCAAGCGCTGGTGACGCCCATTGACCAGCTCAATGGCGACACCGCTCCTAACCAACGTGAGGTTGGCCAAGTGCAAGACCATGTGGTGTTCGTAATGCACGGTATTCGAGATGTGGGCCTGTGGACGGAGAACATTAGCCGCACTGTGGAGTCATTGGGGCAGGATTTGGGGCAGTCGGTGAATGCCATCACTGCTGGATATGGTTACTTTCCGATGATTCGCTTTTT
>JBARYO010000233.1:0-1613 GCA_049647905.1 Elainellaceae cyanobacterium
TGTCCCTCAAAATTATCGAGGTCTAGCTCGCTGACCTGGGTAGAAATCATCATGGCGATCGCCCACTGTCGGTAGTTCTATTTTAGGGGACGGGTTGAGGAGCGTTGCCCCTCCCGTAAAGACAAGCGCTGCAAACGCGAAAGCTGTAGAGAACTACCATGGTTCAGACCCTATCCGCAGATGGGATGACCGTCTTTGACTTTATATGGATATAGACATTACCGCGATCGCCGTTGCCTGGGTCGTCACCATCGTCCTGCTGGCCGCCACCATTCAAAGCATCGTTGGCTTTGGCTCTGCGCTGATATCAGCCCCGCTGCTCATCAGCCTCCTGAGCAGCGATGTGGCCATTCCCCTCCTGTCCCTAATCGGCGTCACCCAGCAAAGCCTGCTTTGGGTGCTCTATCGGCAGGCGTTTAACTGGCGAGCCACAGTGCGGCTGGCGATCGCCTCCCTGGCGCTCATTCCGGCTGGCGTTTTGCTGGTAGACTATTTCCCTGAGCGGGTCGTGCTGGCGATTCTCGGCATCATTATCATTGCCTACGCCGCCTGCGAGCTGTCCCGCGTCCGGCTTCCTGATCTAACGTCCCCTCGATGGGCCTATCTGTTCGGCGGCGCGGCTGGCGTTCTGTCCGGCGCGTACAACATCTCAGGGCCACCGGTGATTCTCTACGCCAACTGCCGCCGCTGGCAGCCCGACGAGTTCAAGAGTAATCTGCAGGGCTTTTTCTTAATCAACTCGGTGCTGCTTGTCCTCAGCCGCGCTCTGCAGCATCAGCTGACGGTAAACGTGGGGCTGCTGTGCTTAATGGCCCTACCGGCGATCGCCGTGGGCAGTTTTGCCGGTGCCAGACTCTCTCGCCAGCTCGACCCTGACCGCTTTCGCAAAATTGTGCTGGTGCTGCTAATTTTTCTGGGTCTTAGCCTGCTGCGGTAATGGGCTTTCTCCTGCCGTTGCACAGGACTTTTATACAGACAGAGCTAGTCCTAACAACACGTTTACTTTGTAATTGCGGGAGCTGTTACAATTATGAGACAAAGATATACATAAATTTCACTAACTCAATCCCCAATCTGTCGCTACTGCTGAACACAGATAATGCGTATTTTAGCGTCTATGCCCGTTGCGATTGGAACTGCGCCCACAGCTGCGCCGACGAAGTCGAGCCAGGTTGTTCCAAAGCACTATCCAAACTACAAAGTTATTGTGCTGAACGATGACGTCAATACCTTTCAGCATGTTGCCAAATGTTTGATGAAGTATATCCCTGGCCTCAACCCAGATCAGGCGTGGGATCTGACCAATCGGATTCATCACGAAGGTCAGGCGACTGTTTGGGTCGGCCCTCTAGAGCAGGCAGAATTCTATCACCAGCAGCTGAACCGTGAAGGGTTGACCATGGCCCCGCTAGAGAAGGCTTAGAAGACATGCAAGGACGTGACCACCAGGGCGAAACAAACCATGGCTGATGCGTCAGACGGTCGGCTGGTTTGGAACCACTCTACCCACTTGCCCGGCCTGATCCCTGTGCTGAAGCGTCTTATAAAGTGCGCCGGTATCCGTACCGTGACTCCGGCTGTGCTCAGCCGCGCGCGCTCAAATGCCCCCCAGC
>JBARYO010000234.1:0-2179 GCA_049647905.1 Elainellaceae cyanobacterium
ATGGTGAGGGCAGTGGGGATGGAGGTCATTTAGCGTTGTCGTGGCGTCGGGGCGGTTTTGATGATGACGGTATCCTCTCATGTGATGACGGTTCTGCTAAACCCGCCCGTACGATGGGATGGAGAAGATATATCGCTGGGGGAAGAGCGATCGCTTCGGTGAAGTTTGTCATGTCCCGCATCAAGATGGTGAATTTGACTATTTACTTACAAGCAAGACCTAAAGTACTACCGTCATTTTAAGTGGCAAAATATGGCCTTTCTAAGATGCCCACCGCATGTCCCCTTGCCTCACGGCTCTAAATGCGGTACCGTTTCTAGCTAGAGCGGTTTACAAGAACGCTCGAAGTTACCCCAAAGAATTGGTCATTAACGGACGCAGCCGTTGTTATCCCCAACGACCGCGCCCTGACCCCAGACAGAAACCGCCTGTCTAGAGCTATAGGCATTGTATTGCAATGTCTTCGGCCATCCTAGACCTGCCACAGTCCTGGGTTGGCCAGCTCTTTGGGTTTTCTTACCCATCACAACGGAGAAAACCCATGACATTCCTATATCCTGAGCGACCTCTCACCGAGGCCGCACCCGCCCTGCTGGATATTTCTCAGCCAGTAGCCAATGGTGAAATTATTCGCCATATCCTCATTGGCTCCCCGGAAGGCGTTCGTGAAGCCATCCATGTGCTGCACATCCGCCGCTACGTTGAGCAGGGGTTGTGGAGTGGCCTAGTCGCCATTGGCGAAAAGGGGGTGACCATTACCCAAACAGAGGGGCAGGTGCTGAGCTACTTGATACGGCAGCGCTCCCTCGATAGACCTATAGCATAGTCACTAGCGCCCATACTTGGAACAGTACTGTTGGCCGATTGTTGCGATGAGTGGGCAACAATTGGCCAGGGGTAGAGTGACGGCAGAGCCACTCATACCCTTCAATAGACCCCTCAGTGCCATGCTCCTTATAAACTGCAGCTTATGTATTTCCCAAAACCAATGACCCTACGGCCCGCGATCGCCACCTGGACCCAGTCCATAACCATTGCCCTGGTCAGCCTACTCATTGCAGGACATCTCCCCGCCGTTGCTGCCCCTGCCCCCGAAAATTTCCTCAAAGAGGCCCCAGCCCGACTGACCGATGCCGACATTACCCAAAGGCTGCAGACCCTCCCTGAACCCTGGACAAGGGACGGCCAAATCCTGCGCTACACCCACACCTTTGCAGACTTCGTTGAGGCGATCGCCTTCGTCAATCGCTTAGTGGAGCCTGCCGAAGAGTTGGGACACCACCCCGACATTGCCATCAGCTACAACAGAGTCTCCCTAGCCGTTACAACCCACGATGCCGATGGCCTCACCGATCTGGACTTCCATCTGGCGGAAAAAATTGTAGAGATTCAGTAGAGGGCACTCTACCGCTGTAACGGCCTCACCAAGCAGGCGGGTAGATCGTCAAGATTTGTCATGATTGGCCGAAACTGAGAAAACTCCGCTTGATCCTGATAATCGTCTAAGCGAGCAGCTAAAAAATATGCTCAAATCCTGACAAAAATCACTTAATGGAGGAACCCCATGGCGAATCGTACTGCTCGTCGTCGCGCTGTTAACTCGACAGGAGGCTTCTTGAGAGACTTTCAAGAGTTTCTCATGCGCGGCAATGTTGTTGATTTAGCTGTTGCTGTTGTCATTGGCGCTGCCTTCGGCGCGGTCGTCACCTCATTCATTGAAGATATCATTACGCCCATTATTCTGAACCCAGCGCTGCAGGCCGCTGGCGTAGACGATATCGCTCAGCTCTCTGCCAATGGCATCAAGTACGGCCTATTTCTCTCGGCTATCCTCAACTTCGTTGTGATTGCTTTTGTCCTGTTCGTCATCATCCGCATATTTGAGCGCCTCAAGCGCAAAGACGAGGTCGAGGCCGCTGCCGAGCCTACCATTGAAGAAAAGCTAGATGCTACCCTAACCCGCTTGACGGAGGTCGTCGACAGAAAACTCTAGCGGCGACAGCGATCGCTCCCGTCTGGGGATAGATTTGCTTAGAGGCCGGTTGCCAAACTAATGTCTACCAGTTGAGCGATGCTGACTAATAGCGCGATCGCCCTAATGGAAATTGTTGGAATGAACAATAACCATGGCAAAAGAGTTGAACAAAGGCGATCGCGTGACGTGGAACACTCCCCAGGG
>JBARYO010000235.1:0-3188 GCA_049647905.1 Elainellaceae cyanobacterium
TTTATGCCTCGGGCTATGATTGCCGCTGATTCTGCCTCCGTTGCTCATCACTATTTAGCCGCTTAAATTCTAGCCGCTTAACGATCGCATATTTATGCCTACCAATATCCCCAGCCTGACGTCCCTCTCCGATTCTCGATTGGGCGATGACTCCTTGGCCTTGCCAATTCTCTTTGCAGGGCCACCGACTGACGATGAGCCCGATTCAGACCGCTCCCTCAATTTTATCGAGTCAACGATTCTCGGCGGTTCAGACGTCATTGATGACACAACACCTGATAGCCCTGTCCTTGAGCCAACGCCGCCTCGGACAACGCCCGGCGGGTCCCCATCGAGGACGCTGATCATGGTTGGGGGGGCATGGCAATTTCCAGAGACAGAAGACCCCTATGGCGTTTCCATTTACCTCGATATTTTGAAGCGGGCCGGAGGGGTGAAAAATGCCAAAATTGGTATTTTTACAACCGCTTCGTCCAGCGGCCAGCGCGCCCGCGAAAACGGCAGGCTCTATGAGCAAGACTTTGAAGATCTCTACGATCTTTACCTCAAAGACCGCTTTCCCAACGCCACAATCGACGTCGAGTGGATTCCTTATCACATCGATAACTACAAGCGAAAGCAGGACGATAGAGACCTGCTTAAGCAGATTCGCAGCCGCAATGCGTTCATCTTTGGCGGTGGCGACCAGTCGTTGATTACAGAAGCCTTCTTTAATGAAGACTCAGAGACCGGCGCGCGCACCAAAACCCGTCCTTTTCAAGTCTTTCGTCGTCGGTTTAATCAAGGGGCAATCGTCGCTGGCACCAGTGCCGGAACGACCAGCCAAGTGCGATCGCCGATGATTACGGAAGGGGAAAGCTACGAAGCGCTAACGGAAGAACCGATTAGCCTCGTTGGGTCACCGCCCTTTGTCCGAGAGCTGCACTACAATCCCCTGGGCGGATTAGGGCTATTCAACTACGGTCTGCTTGACACCCACTTTAGTGAGCGGGGCCGCCAAGGGCGAATTATTCGGCTCTCTTCTGAGGTTGACGTGCCTCGCTCCTACGGCGTTGACGAAAATACGGCATTAATTGTCACTGATGTGGGCACCTCTGACGTCAACATGAGGGTGCTGGGCGAAGGTGGCGTCTTCATCTCCGACCTATCTAACGCGACCGTTGACGATGGCGAAGATTGGGGAATAACGGGGGTTAATACGACGTACCTTACTGAAGGTGATGTCTATGACCCCTTGACTCAGCAAGCAAGGTTTAGAGGCAAAACGGCCCTTACGGGGACGGAAGCAACGACGCCTTCCACTGACAATGTCTTTAGCTGGAAAGATCCTGATACGGGCGACTGGACTGACCCACGGGCGTTTACAGACACGGCGATTGACCTGTTTAGGAGCCAGTCGAGCTTAGGTACAGGGCTGAGCTTTGAGTCTAGCCCGGTGCAATATGTTGTGAATATGAGAAAGGCTGACGCTGCTCAGGGCTACATCGGGCAAGATAGCCAGGGCGCGGAGACCGTATCGTTTGATAATTTGATTGTGGATATCTTACCCACCTAACCTTGATGGTGAGCCGCTTCCATCCCCTTTCACAACTATGCTGGTAGAACCGCCTATTACTGGCACGGTTTAGACTACAAGGACCGGGACATAATAGAAATTTGAGAGGTTCAGGCAGCCTAGCGCCCTATGCGACGTCGTCAATTTATCACTCTGATGGCAGCGGTGGCGAGTACGCCGCTGCTGTCTCGATGCGATCGCAACCAGACCCTAAGCCCCATAGCCAGTACCAACGGGCTGCTAGAGATATCGCTCAAGGCCCAGCCCGGAAATCAAACCCTGGCGGGGCAGTCCGTCAGAGCGTTAGCCTACAATGGCCAATTTCCTGGACCGCTGCTGGAAGCGCGGGCCGGGGACACGGTGCGCTTAACCCTTAGCAACGCAATCAATACGCCCACAAATCTCCACTACCACGGCCTCCATATTTCGCCCGAGGTGGACAACGTCTTTCGGGAGGTTGCCCCCGGAGAGCAATACACCTATGAGTTCCAGATTCCCGGCAACCACCCTGCCGTGACGGCCTGGTATCATCCCCACTACCACCTCAACGTTGCGCCCCAGGTCTTCGGCGGCTTGGTCGGGCCGCTGA
The DNA here is from genome assembly GCA_049647905.1 of Elainellaceae cyanobacterium. Classification (GTDB taxonomy): domain Bacteria; phylum Cyanobacteriota; class Cyanobacteriia; order CAKZMO01; family CAKZMO01; genus JBCCAG01. Next base: position 2,145 of record JBARYO010000235.1, read on the forward strand.
TTGTTCGCGGCGAGCTGGATGAGATTCCCGAAATTCAGCAGGCTGATGAAGCGGTGGTGCTGCTGCAGGATGTGGAGCCTGACCCACAGCGATCGCTCCAACCCCATCCCTTGGCCAAACGGTGGGGACGGGAGGGCAGCCTGATCCTGGCCAACGGTCAACAAAACCCCGCCCTCAACCTGCCCCAAAATGGCCTGCTGCGGCTGCGGCTGATCAATGCCTCTGCCTCCCGCATTTACCAACTCCAGCTGCAGAATCATCCTTGGTATCTGATGGCGACGGATAGAGGGGCGATCGCGGAACCAGCTGAGCTTGAAACGCTGCTCCTGTCTCCTGGGGAACGGGCCGAGGTGCTGATTCCGGGACGGCGAGATCCAGGTGAATACTCGCTTGTTAGCCTACCTTACGATCGCGGCCTGGCCGAGAGTCGCTCAGCGTTGGGGGATGCGGTGGACCAGATGGCGGGGGTGGTGAGGCCGATGCAAACGACGGTTGCCACGCTGCGGTATGTGGAGGGCGATCGCACTGAACCGCTCCCCCTGCCGAAGCAGTTGATTCCGGTGGAGCCGCTGCCGGAGCCGCAGGTCACCCGTGAGTTTGTGCTGGATCACGGCCTTGACGCCGATGCGGCATCGACCGGCTTCACGATTAATGGTCAGTCGTTTGTCATGGGCCAAGTCAACACCCGCGTTCGCCTCAATGACGTCGAGGATTGGCGCATCACCAACAAGGCCAGCATCGACCACCCGTTTCACCTACACACCAACCGATTTCAGGTGGTGGAGCGGAATGGCCGACCCGAACCGATGCCAGCCTGGAAAGATACGGTGGGCCTCAAGGGATACGAAAGCGTCACCATCCGGGTCCAGTTTGACGATTTTGTCGGGCGCACGGTGTATCACTGTCACATTCTGGACCACGAAGACCAGGGAATGATGGGGGTTTTAGAAATCCAGCAGGCTTAGTGAGCTTGACGCAGCGGAAGATGCTACGAGCTGGCCTACGGCTTGGGGGTGACGCGCTATAGTAAGGGTCCTAATGCAT
>JBARYO010000236.1:0-1768 GCA_049647905.1 Elainellaceae cyanobacterium
GCCCACAATTCGCAATACCCCTCGCGCCGCGAACATGGTCCAAGACCCACTACCCCCCCAGCTTCGCCCCTACCAAACCGAGCTGGTGAGTGACCTCTATCAGACCATCAACCAGGGCCATCGCCGCGTCGCCATCATTGCGGGCACCGGGGCCGGAAAAACCATCATCAGCGGTCAAATCTGCGCCGACGCTGCCGCCAACGGCTGCTGGCTACTGTTCATTGTCCATCTCGATGTGCTGGTCGAGCAGACCTACAACAAACTGAAGGCCTTTGGGCTGCGCTGCGGCTTCATCAAAGCGGGCTGGCCCGAAGACCCCGACGCCCCCATGCAAATCGCCAGCGTTCAAACCATGGCCAAGCGTCCTTGGTGGCGCAGCTGGCCCGCCAGCATGGTGTTCTATGACGAGGCCCATACCACGGCCTTTAGCCAAGTCGGGCAGCAGGTGCTCTACCGCACCCATCCCAACGCCATCCACATCGGCATGACCGCCACCCCCTACCGCCTGGGGGCCGGGCAGATGGGGGATCACTTTCAGGCCATGGTGGCCTCCCCAGTGCCGTCGGCCATCCAGGCCATGGGCTACCTCTCCACCATGCGCTATTACGGCGTCCCCGCTGAAGGGCAAATTGACCTGGGGGGCGTGCGGATGATGGCGGGGGACTTTGACGAGCGGGATCTCAAGAACGCCTGCGATCGCCCCGAGCTAATCACCCGCATTGTGGAGGAGTGGCAGCGGCTTACCCCCCACAAGCGCACCATCGCCTTCTGCGTGGATGTTGAGCATGCCGACCATGTGGCCTTGGCCTTTCGGGATATTGGCGTCCCTGCGGAAATGGTGGCGGGCAGCACCAAAATTAAGGATCGTCAGCGGCTGTATCAGGCGTTGCAAAGCGGGGAGCTGCTGGTGCTCACCTCCTGCAATGTCATCAGCATCGGCTTTGATGAACCCAGTGTTGAGGTGGGGCTGCTGCTGCGGCCCACGCAGTCCCAAGCGCTGCATTTTCAGCAAATTGGCCGGGTGATGCGCATCTCGCCCCAGACCGGCAAGACCCACGGCATAATTTTGGACCAGGCGGGAAATCTGTCGCGGCTGGGCTTTCCCGAAGATGTCACCCACTACTATCTCCCCACTAGCCTGGCTCCCCGCACGGGCGGTGCTCCCCCCAGTAAGCAATGCCCCCTCTGCGCTCGCATTGTCCGCAGCTTTGTCACCGAATGTCCGGACTGCCGCTATCAGTGGCCTGAGATGCCCCAGATCTGCACTGACGATATGGTGGAGCTGCTGAGCGATAATCAGCTGTACCAGGTGGATGATGACCAGCTGCTGGCCTTCTTCCGGTTCCAGCGGCGGCAGACCTTTGAAGCTGGCCAGGTGCCCAGCTGGACCCGCAAGGTGTTCTTTCAGCGGTTTAGCCGCTGGCCCCAGGAGCAGTGGTACCGCCACTCGATTTTTGGTGAGACCCCAACCCTAGAGGAGAAGCAAGCCTACCGAGCCTACCTGCTTCAGGTGGCGCAGCAGCATGGGCGATCGCTTTCCTGGGCAGTAGCGGAATTTCAGAAGGAGTTCGGCTCGGAGGGCTGGGAGCAGATATTCCTAGATGCGGAGTAGACATCCTGCCCCAAATTGTTGCCTAGAGGCACGCCTGGTATGGCAAGATCAAATTTTGCTCCCTCTCGCCTATTCGGCAACTTGTCGGTTACTGTCTCATGCACGCGCTATGACCTCTCATTCTCCTCTCGATGCACCGTTTCAGCGGCTGCGAAC
>JBARYO010000237.1:0-1571 GCA_049647905.1 Elainellaceae cyanobacterium
CCCATTGCCCTTTCGATACCGATTGGATACCGCCCCGCACGATTTCCGCAATAAAGGCTCCGGTATAGAACACGAGCGCCGTTACCGCCGCTGCATACTCCAAAGAGAGCCGCAGGCCACCGCTAGACCCGCCACCTTCTGCCGCCATCGGGGTCTGCCAACCCAAGCCAAAGACCACCATAAGCACAATTGCAGCGGCGATCGCCCACATCCCTCTGAGATACGACTGACCCGATGAACCCTGCTCTACAATTGCCTTGGTGCGCCACTGCCACACCAGCAGCAGCACAACAGCCGCTACGGCGATCACCGGGAGCCAAGCCCCATGGCCAAGGTTGAATCCTTCTGCCGGACCATTGATGACATAGCTAAGGCCGTATCCGATTAGCCACAGCTCCGCCAGCGTGACCACAGCTGCCGCTATGCCTGAGATCACCCGCTTAACCAGCCCAGCTGTGCTGATGTGGGGCTTGCGCACGTCGCTGACTAGCTTCCACAGCAGGCCACCGAACAGTAGAGCAACCGCCAGAAGCACTAGCCCTAGCCAGTTGGAGTCGGTAAAAGATGGTCCAGGGAGGTAAAGCCCTCGCTTGCTCAACATCACCAGTCCGAATAGGTTCAGCTGCTCTTCTGGCGAAGGCGCTTGGGAGAAAACGGCAAAGTACCAGAAGAACAGCTGGAGCAGTAGAGGCACGTTGCGGATGAGGCCGACGTAGGCGCGGCTAATCTTATAGACGAGCCAGTTATCCGAGAAGCTAGCCACCCCAGCCAAAATCCCCACAATCGTCGTGAGAACGACCGCCACCGCGATCGCCCTGAGGGAGTTGATTAAACCAGCCGCTAGGACACGGATATAGGGATCCTGGCGCTGTAATTCAAGTAGCGTTTCCCCCACGCCGAAGCCAGAAGAGTTGCTTAAAAAAGAGAAGCCGAAATTGATTCCCTGACGGGCCATGTTTCGGCTCAGGTTGGTGCCCAAAATAGAGAGGGCTATAATCACCGCCGCGAGGGTGATGACTTGAAACGCGAGTTTCCAGAATCGTTCGTCGCGCCAAAGAGAAATTTTTGTTGAGTCGGGGCTACTGGTCATAGTTCACGTTGAAATATTGCGTGCCGCTAGCGCTTGCAGGCCGGTCCACATCATACAGTTAACGCTATCCTGCACCATGCAGGCGATCGCCGATGTTGCCTTCGTAACGGAATTTATTATGATTTGAGGTAAAACGCGGGCGAAACTGGCCCAACGAAAATGGCTAGTCGCCTTAGCCACTAGCCATTTCATCGGTTGGATTTAGATTAAGACCAGGTTAGGGGCTATTTATTTCCCTAAACGAGGTGTATCGATTTAGCGGAACGGAGGAGAGTACAGCAGTCCACCATTGGTCCACAGGTCATTTAGACCGCGGTCGAGGTTGAACTGTGAATCTTCACCCAGGTTGCGGGCATAGATTTCACCGTAGTTGCCGACAGCCTTGACGACGCGGTAGGCAAAGTCGTTGCTCAGACCCAGGCCTTCACCCAGTTCACCCTCAGCGCCCACAAAGCGGAGCACATTGGGATCTTCACTGTTG
>JBARYO010000238.1:0-2558 GCA_049647905.1 Elainellaceae cyanobacterium
CCGCAGACCGAGAGCTCAAGTCTGTAGCAGAAACCATTCACAGCGCCCTGGAAAAAACGCTGACTTCTAGCAGTCAAGTTGACATCGACAACGTGCCGCCTAACCTGCTGCCCAATCTGTGCCTAGCGGGAGACCGCTGCTTAGTGCCGTTTGAGCAAGCCCATCATGACAACTGGGATCTGCAGCGCAGCAGCTACTACATCCAGCTTCTGACGCCAGCCGGGGGCCTAATGGCGATCGCCGGGGCCTTACGCTGCCAACAGCCGGTTAAGGTTGTGCGGCATTGCCGCTGTGGCGATCGATGTAGTCTACGAAAAACTGCTTCATCTGGGGATGGGAATCGCAGTCGAAGCCGCTTTCCTTGCCTTTGGCCAAGGCGGCATCAGCGCCCATGCCGCTGCGGGTTGCTGCATAGAGGAGCGCCATCATGCCGGACCGTATGCCGCTTTTGCAGTGGGTCAAAACGGGTTTGGGCAGCGAATCGAGGGTCTGCATCACCTGATCGGCTAGGTCATCACCCATGTTGCTCGGGTTGACGGGAACGTTGCTGTAGGTGAGCCCTGCCGCCTCCACTTGGGTTTGCTCGTCGGCTAAAGCGCCCTCTTCCTGGGGCGATCGCAGGTTGAGCACGGACTTGAATCCCGCCTGGGCCGCCTGCTGAATTTGCTCAGGGCTGAGCTGGCAGTTGGCGACGGCAATGTCATCGTTGATGGCTTGGACAGCATCCATTGGGCTTTAAGGGGTAACAACAATTGGGGTAGAGCTGCAGGTTTGAGGCTCTTAGGTTTTGATGCTCTCAAGGTTTGAGGCTCTCAGCCGACGAGCTGCTTCACTAGTCAGCGACAGGTCGCATCAGTTCGAGGCGTTGAGGCTCTAGAGCGACTTCTTGCCCATTGAGCTTGGCCGTATCCGACGATGCCGCCGACACCAGCAGCACTATCCCCATGACGATCATAATTGCATTCTCAAGAAAGCTAATAACGCCCAATGGCGCTTTGGAGTTTCCACCCACGCAGGCACAATTTAGCTCTAATTTATCGATATAGACCGCTTTAAAAACGGATACCGCGCCGCTAGTGCCCAACAGCAGCGACCCAACCCCAGTCACGACGGGAGCAATTCCTGAAAGAAACCCCAGCCCCAGCAGCAGCTCTAAAAACGGAAATGCCTTGCCGTAGGGCTTGACCCGCCGCGTGATCAGATCGTATTTCTCAAAGCTCTCGGTAAAAGACTCCAGGTCCATCAGCTTCAACGATGCCAGCATGGACAGCGATACCCCCATAAAGCCTGACATGCCCAACGATGCGGCCAGAGCAATTAGGCCAGCAGTTGAAAAGATCGCCGCGACGGGGGTGTAAGAGTATTCGGCTTCTTCTGCCTCAACGTCAAAATGCTCCGCTAGCTCGGAATAGCCCCCAATGCGATCGCTGCCGAAGAAGATCTGCGGCGTGGTGGGGACGCTGTGCTTTGCCTTAAACGCTTCGACCTCTTCTTTTGAGGTCAATTTATGGTCTTCAAATTCGATGCCTTTCTCATTGAGTAAATTAACGGCCCGCAGCCCCCAAGGGCATTCGTGTTCGGGCATCGACATGCGGTACAGCCTAACGGGCTGGTCCGGTTTTACCGCTTTGTTGTCGGTAGTAGCATTGGTAGCAGTCATAGGTCTCTCCCGGTCTAGCCTGCAAGACTCAAACCTTTTTTTAAGCGCTGTATCAGTAGCTTAAGGTTAGCTAAAATTGCGCTTATGCTACACCCGCCCCATGACCGAATTTTGATTTACCTCCTGCGGAGTAGAGGCATTTCATCCTAATTTCATCAGCGAATGTTATGCCTTTCTGCTCGGTTCAAGCTTGAGCAAAGTCGAGGGTTTTAGACCGCTCCTTCGATAGAGTTTAAGACAGTACCAGTCGGCGTAAGGTCTTTAGCAATAGACCATTAGTCATTAGGAATTAGCCCATGGTTACGACCGAATCTAGCAGCGACATGACCGCTTGTATTGAAGCCTGCCTTGCCTGCCTCAAAGATTGCGAAAACTGTGCCACATCCTGCCTCAGTAGCGACAGTGTACAGATGATGGCTGAATGCATCAAGCGCTGCCGCGACTGCGCGGACACCTGCGCGATTAGCGCCCGGTTTATGATGCGCCAGTCTGAGATTCACGCCTACCTCTGTCGGGCCTGTGCGGAAGCCTGCGATCGCTGCGCCGAAGAATGCGGCAAGCACAGCTCCGACCACTGCCAGCGCTGCGCAGAATCCTGCCGCCGCTGTGCGGAGTCCTGCCGACAAATGGCGGCGTAGTCGTCGCTAGCTCAAGCCCATAGAATCGGCATCAAAGCCGCGCCGACTGAGCCTTGGCCATTGCGCTTAGGCTCTAATCGAACTCTCCAGAGCGGAGACTAGCAATGAACCTGAAGACGAAGGGCGCTACCACGAGGCTAAAGCCTAAGCCCCCCATGGCGGCGGTGGCCAGCAGGCTCCTATCAAAGTTAAACATGTCTGGACTGATGCCCCTGGCGATCGCAAGTATCATGGTCGCTCTTTATCCATTGGCGTTCTCC
>JBARYO010000239.1:0-2486 GCA_049647905.1 Elainellaceae cyanobacterium
CTATAGTGGCCTATCCTTGTTGCGATATCAGTGATCGCTATCAGAGTCACGTCGATGTAGAGGGCAACGGGGCACGACTCGGACTTATCATCGATTCTTTACCGGCCTGCATCTCTTACCTCGACGCAGACCTGCGGTATCGCTTTGCCAATCAGACCTATGAATCGTGGTTCCACCTCAATCGCCAGACGATTGAGGGGCAATACCTCTGGGAGGTAATTGGCTATGAAGCCTTTCAGAAAGTTAAACCCTACGTCGACCGCGTGCTTGAGGGCAGACAGGTCACCTATGAAGCGACAATCCCCTATAAGCAGGGTAGCCGTCAGGTTAGGGGGACTTTGACGCCAGACTTCGACGCCCAGGCCAAAGTGCAGGGCTATTACGCGCTGATTGTTGATATCAGCGACTATAAGCACACTGAGAGGCAGCTACGCCGCAGCGAAGCGGCCCTAGCTAAGGCTCAGGAAATTGCCCACATTGGCAGTTGGGAAGTTGATGTGGACACCCAGACCCTAGACTGCTCAGCCGAGATGTTTCGGCTGTTTGGTCTCGACCCTAGCACGCCACCCCCCGACCTGGTTCAGCTGGCTCAGTTTTTCCCTCCTGAAGACTGGACTCAGGTAAGGCAGGCTGCTCAGCAGTTAATGACTACGGGACAGCCCCAGCCCTTCGCCGGGCACATTGTGCTGCCTGACGGCAAGAGCCGCTACTTAGAGGGCAGTAGCGAAGCCGTCAAAGATGCCCAGGGTAATGTGGTGAAACTGCTTGGTACGGCCATGGATGTGACCGAGCGTAACCAGCACATCGAGCAGATGCGGCTGCTAGAAGCCGTTGTTCTGCACGCCAACGACGCGGTATTAATTACTAAAGCCGACCTAATCGATTCTCCTGGCCCGCACATCATCTATGCCAACCCGGCCTTCACCGCCATGACCGGCTACGCTAGCGCTGAGGTCATTGGCCAAACGCCTCGAATCTTGCAAGGCCCCAAAACTAGTCGCACCCAGCTGCGACAGATTCGCGCGGCCCTAAAAGCCCGTGAACACATTCGAGTTGAGTTGATTAACTATCGAAAGGACGGCAGTGAGTTTTGGGTTGAGATAGATCTGGTTCCCGTGACCCGTTCGGATGGTCAGACAACCCATTTTGTGGCATTTCAGCGAAACATAAGCGATCGCAAGCGCAACGAGCAAACGCTAAAGGAGCAGGCAAAGCTGATTGATATCGCCACCGACGCCTTCTTGGTACGGGATCTTGACAGTCGACTGCTGTTTTGGAGTCGGGGCGCTGAGCAAATCTACGGCTGGCGGGCTGAGGAAGTGCTGGGCCAAAACGTTGATCGCCTGCTCAACTCAGAGCCCTCGCCCCAGGTGCAAACCGCTTGGCAGGCGGTTCTACATCGGGGTGAATGGCAGGGAGAGCTGCTCAAATCCACCAAGGCCAACGAGATGCGGACGATCGAGAGCCGCTGGACCCTAGTGCGAAATGGGTTGGGAAATCCCGAAGCCGTGCTGTCAGTCGATACCGATATCACTGAGCGCAAGCAGCTAGAGGCTCAGTTTTTGCGCGCCCAGCGTCTAGAGAGTCTCGGGACGCTAGCTAGCGGAATTGCCCACGATCTCAATAATATTTTGACGCCGATTTTAGGCATTGCTCAGATCTTGCCCCACAAGCTGCCTGGGGCTGAGCCATTGACCCTAGAGCTGATCAACATCTTGGCTAACTCAGCCAAAAGGGGAGCCGCGCTGTCCAAACAGATTCTAACGTTTGCCCAAGGATCGGCCAGCGACTTCACGGCTATCAATCTCCGCTATCTGCTTGCGGAGATTAGGCGGTTTACGCAGCAGACGTTTCCCAAAACGATCGCCATCCGCGTTAGCGTTCCTGCCGACCTGTGGATGATCGTGGGCGATGCCACCCATCTCTATCAGGTCTTGATGAATCTCTGTGTAAATGCTAGAGACGCGATGCCTGACGGCGGCGTGCTGTCTCTCACCGCGCAAAACCTTCACCTGGATGAGGCTAACGCCGGGCTATATGTCGGCCTAGACAGCGGCTCCTACGTGGCGATCGAGGTGGCAGATACTGGACTGGGTATGCCGCCCGAGCTGCTGGACAAAATCTTCGATCCGTTTTTTACCACCAAAGAGCCCGGAAAAGGGACCGGTCTGGGCCTATCGACGGTGGCAGGAATCATTAAAAGTCATGGTGGACAAATGCAGGTTACTAGCCAGGTCAACGAGGGCACTCGCTTCAGCGTTTCGCTGCCTGCGGCCCAGATAAAATCTCCCTCAATGGAAAACGCTGTGATGCTGCAAACAGGGTCTGGAGAGCTGATCTTAGTCGTAGACGATGAGCCGCAAATTCGCTACGTGACCCAGGCTTTGCTGGAAAGCCACAACTATCGGGTGCTAACAGCCTGCGACGGCCTTGAGGCGATCGCCGTCTATGAGGCCCATGCTGCCGATATTGACGGGGTGCTGATG
>JBARYO010000240.1:0-1873 GCA_049647905.1 Elainellaceae cyanobacterium
CCATAGCGCAATCGCTGGGAGGCTGTGGGGGTTACTAATCCGAACCGTAACTGGGCCAGCATCAATTGACTACTCCCCTACTGATTTCCCACATAAACCAAGCACAGTCACCGTAATGGGGCTTTCAACAGCCACGGCTCAGGCTCCTGGGCATCAAACCGAACGGGCTCTAGTTTACTGTCCCGCTTGATTAGCCATCGAGAGAGGCGTTTGGTTAGCTGCTGACTGGGCAAAAACACCAGCAGTTCCCCTGGGCCAGTGGCCCCCGCCTGCCGCAAATTCAGCTGCTTTGGCGTGGCCATCAGCTGCAGCTGTACGTCGGGGCGTAGGGCGTGGGCTAGGGTCAAGATGCGGCCCGCCGGTTGGTAGTCGCTCAGCAGCAGGGGCTGTTGGCCATTGATAGAGCGTTGCTCAACAGCGGTATTGATAGCCTGGGCCACATCGGGGATACGACGGCTTTTCGCATAGCTTTTGTGCCACCACACCGGCACAGTTGTGCTCACGGCGCAGGACAAAATCCCGCCTAAGGCGAGGGCGATCGCCACCCCACGCCACCGCTGCCATTGCGCCTTTCGTGGCGTATTGTGGGGTGGCGGCTGCAAGCGTTGGGCCAAAAAATGGCCTACAGCCACCTGCAGCCCTAAATACACCGGAACCGCGTAGCGGGTAATGCTAGAGCGCCGCCCTCCCAGCAGCACATCCGGGCCGATGAGGGCAACCCCCATGACACCGACTAAGGTAATCACGAATGTCCAGCGGTGGAGCGGCTCACTGCGGCAAAGGTTGATCAGGGCGGCGATCGCCAAAGCCGCTAATAGGTAATGGACCGGATTGATGGCGCTCGGCCCCTGGTTGAGGTCAAAGAACACCCGGCTGAGGTTGAGCAGCCAAAACAGCGGCATCTCTCCGGCTCGGTTGGCATTGACTGATGCCGTATTGCCCACAAATCGATCAAAGTTTTGCACCACGACCCGCAGCCATGGGGCAAACAGCAGCAGCGCCAGCGCCATGGCCCCAAAGAACCCCAGCCACTGCCGCCGCTTACGGGCGATCGCCACATAGAGACCATGACTGATGAGCATAAAGCCTGAAAAGGGGTGGACGTAGAGTGCTGCCGCCGCCGACAGGCCATACCCAGTCCAACCTCGCCATCGCTGAGCCCCCAGCACTGCGGCGCTGCTCACCAAAATTGTCAGGGTCCACAAGCTGTATTCGCGGGCCTCTTGGGCATACAGGACCTGGAAGGGCGACACGGCAAACAGAGCCGTCGTTACCCAGGCTATGTGGGCAGATTGAAACAGTTCCTGCGTCAGCCAAAACATCGCCGGAAGCGTCAGCAGGCCCACCAGCGCCGAAAGTAGCCGGATGACGGTGACCGAGTGGGGGAGTCTTTGCAGCCAAAGCCGCGCCAGAACGTAATAGCCGGGGGAATGCTCGGGGTGCTCCGCTAGAGTCTGCCAGGTCTCGCTCCAACCCCGCTCGCTGTTGGGATATTGATACTGGGCCAAGAGGGCCTCTGCGCTGATGGTCTGGCCATTGTAGACCTGGGCAACGAACTGGGGCTGGGTATAGCCCGAAATGCGCAGGGAGGTCATGGTTTCATCATGCCAATACACCTTTCCATCTAGGTTATAGAGGCGAAAAAAGACCCCCAACGTGAGTAAGGCCACAACGAAAATCCGCAGCCAAAGCTGATGCAGAGACTGGGGTTTGGATGCAGCAGCCATATGGCGATCGCCGGTCAAGTCTACTGGTCTTGCGCTAGGACGTTTCTCGCTCGGTCCGCCCGGTCTACGGCCTCACTCATCACTTGGTCCATACTCTCTATCATTTCGCCGGGGTGATTTTCGAGGACTTTTGTCGACAGCGATAC
>JBARYO010000241.1:0-4699 GCA_049647905.1 Elainellaceae cyanobacterium
CCTTTAATGAGTTTATGACCCAGCACTTTGTGCCCAACCTGCAAAAGACTCTAGAAAACCAAAACATCGGGACGTTTGATCTGGCTTTCGAGCAGGCTCCTATCCCCATTGAAGGTTATGACGACCAAGCCTATTGGCAAGTTGTTGGGCATTGGGGCGATGGCGGTCAGTTCCGGCTGATTTTCCAAAAGGAAGATATCACCGGTCCTAAGTTCTACGCTGCCGCCAATCCGGGGACAAGCCCAACGACTTTAGAATCATTCATGATTGACGAGCGTCGCGTGACCCTAGACCTAATGGTGTTTTACGTGGTGCAACGCCTCAACGGTCAAAAGTGGCTGGGCGGCAACTAGCCCCGATCGCCCGACATGAGCATCAGCCCCGTAAGGGCTTAGCATGCTAAGCCCTTACCCATGCTAAGCCCCCACCCACACTAAGCCCCACCCATGCCAGCCCCCCTCTACTCGATGCTGATCACCGCGAGAGAGGTGTCCTGGTAGTAGTGCCCCAGGATGCTGTCATAGCTATAGCCCTGTCCAGCCAGTCCGCGAGCGCCCCACTGGCTCATGCCCACACCATGGCCAAATCCACGTCCGTTGAAGGTGAACGCACCCCCTTGCGGCCTGACCTCAAACAGCGTGCTGCGCAGGCCCAAAAGCGATCGCAACTCACTACCCTTCATGCTTCTGCGCCCGGCGTCACCAACAACCTGGATCGTCGAGATGCGGCCACTGGAGGTTACTCGCTCTGGTGTCAGGGAAATAATGTTGCCAAGGCCAGGAATTTTGGCTTGCAGGTCATTGGCTGAAATTTGCTCACTCCAGCTGAAGACCGGTGCCGCTTGGTCGAAGTCCGCAACGCCCCGCAGGTAGGGGATGGCGCTAGACCAGACGTCTTCAACGTTCTCGGTGCGGCCACCGGAAGAGGAGTGAAACACGGCCTCAATGATGCGACCGTTGTGGACCAACACTTGCCCCTGTGTGTTATCGACAGCGGCGAGAACAGAGGGAGCTTCCTGGGCTACCCCTTTGTAGACCTGCCATGATGTGGTGTCACCCACGTCAAAGATAGGGTTGCCTCGGTGCTGCCGCTGGTGCAGCGCGTAGGACCGGGCGGCAACGGCCTGGGCTTCGAGGGCGGCAGCGGGCCAGCTTGTGGGCATCTCGCTGGCGACAACGCTGTAGAGATAGTCTTCTAGATCAACGTGGTTGACCGCAGTCAGACCGCTGGCTGTGGCCACCACTTGGGTGCGGCCCCGATACCAGCTGTCGCCGATATAGACGTAGCCATCGCCTTCGGGCTGAATCCAGAAGGCGTCATCTTGCCAGGAGTGAATCGAAATACCTCGGGATTCGGCTTCAGCCACCACCGCGCCACCGGCAGGAATCTGGGCGATCGCCTCCCCATCCCCATCCAGCAGCAGCGCTCGGGTCGAGCTACCCACCACCACCGATGGCACTTGCTCTTCAATCGCGACCCGCATCTCTAGCTCCGCTTGGGCCGAGTCGGCTTTGGCAGCGGTGCCGCCCATGACGGCAAGGGCAACCAACAGGAATGACCACTTAGACCGCAGCCTGAGGCTAGGGGCAATGAGTCTAAATAAAATCTGCTGGAGACGAGCCTGAAGAGAGATTTGGGTGTCGCGGCGGCGATAGGCTGTCATGGGAGAAGCTCCTCAAAAAGGGGGGGTAAACAGTAGACGGAGGATTTGGGATGAAACGTTGCTAACGTGTTGCTGTTAAAAACAGTGCGAATCTCGTCAGTCGAGGAACCGGAGGTTGATATCTAATTCCTCAACTCTCCGCAATTCTATCGAGTAGATCCACTAACGTCACACTACTAGCGTTTAGCTCCTTGAACCGGTACATGCCGTTGGGAACGGCCATTGCGGTGCTCCAAGGCAATATAAATAAAACTCAATCTGTAGAACTAGAGCGCCCACGGGGCTTCTAGGCTGCGATCGCCACAATGCCATGGCGTAAAAGCGGTGATAGATTGCAACCATCATGACGGTCTTCGCCTGTGACAATTCTGTATCAGGATGAACTTGATATCCTGGTAACGGGTCAGTTATTGCGTTGGAGTGAAGTCAACTTTGCAAATCACATTTCTTGGCACCAGCTCTGGAGTCCCGACGCGATCGCGTAACGTGTCGAGCATTGCCCTGCGTCTGCCGCAGCGCTCAGAGGTGTGGCTGTTCGACTGTGGGGAAGGCACCCAGCATCAGCTGTTGCGCAGTGATTTGCGGCTGAGCCAAATTCGGCGCATCTTCGTCACCCACATGCATGGCGACCATATCTATGGCCTTTTGGGGCTGTTGGCCAGCTGTGGTCTGGCGGGTAACCCGAGCCGCATCGATATTTATGGCCCCCCCAAGCTGGAAGCGTTTCTCAACGCCGCAAACCGCTGCTCTGAGACCCGCTATTCCTACCCCGTCAGCGTTCATACCGTCAGCGAAGGGTTGGTGGTTGAAGAAGACGGCTACAGCGTCCACTGCCGCCCGCTGGTGCATCGCCTGCCGGCCTTCGGCTACCGCGTGGCCGAACCCGACCGCGCTGGCACCTTTGATGTGGAGCGGGCCAAGGCCATGGGCATCCCTTCCGGCCCCCTGTATGGTCAGCTCAAGCAGGGCAAAGTTGTTACCTTAGAGGATGGTCGCCGCATCAATGGCGCTGACTTTTGTGGGCCGACAGAGTTAGGCCGCAAGTTTGTCTACTGCACCGATACCATCTACTGCGAAAATTCCGTGGAGCTGGCCCGCGATGCCGATGTGCTGGTCCATGAGGCGACCTTTGCCCACCAGGACGCCGAGCTAGCCTACCAGCGGCTCCACTCCACCTCTACCATGGCGGCGCAGGTGGCCCTCGGGGCGCAGGTGAAGCAGCTAATCATGAGCCACTTTAGCCCCCGCTATGCCCCTGGAAATGCCATCGAGCTGCGGGATCTACTGCAGGAGGCGCGGGCTATCTTCCCCAACACCAAGATGGCCCACGATTTTATGACCTATGACATTCCCCGCCGCCGGGAAAAGGAACTAGTGGCAACGTAGGGGGGTAAGATCAACCCTGTGCCTTCTAGAACCGACTCTATGCGTCCGCTGTCTACGTCCCAGACTCCACCTGTTCGCCCCCCCCAGCCCCTTTCGCCATCGGCTTGGCTGCGGGCACTGTGGCGGTTTTCCCGCCCCCATACTATTGTTGGCACTACCCTCAGCGTGCTCAGCCTGTTTACCCTGGCCGTTGCCAGCATGCCCACAACGGTTGGCCATAGCGCAGCCTTAACCCTGGGGGCTCTATTGGCCTGCCTATGTGGCAATGTCTACATCGTTGGCCTCAACCAGGCGGAAGATGTGGACATCGATCGCATCAATAAGCCCCACTTACCCATTGCGGCTGGCCTCTTCTCCCGGAAACAGGCGCTGTGGATCGTGGTGCTGTGCGGCGTGGCGGCGCTGGTGAGTGCGGCGCTGCAGGGGCGCTTTTTGTGGGCTACGGTGTGGTCAAGCCTCGCCATTGGCACCCTCTATTCCTTGCCGCCAGTGCGCTTAAAGCGGTTCCCCTTTTGGGCCTCGGTGTGCATTTTTACGGTGCGGGGGGTGATTGTCAATCTGGGGCTGTTCCTGCACTTTACCGATCGCCTTGGGCAGGCCGTAATTACCCCTGCGGTGTGGGTGCTGACGGCATTTGTGCTGGTGTTTACCTTCGCCATCGCCATCCTCAAAGACATTCCCGATATGGCGGGCGATCGCCACTATCATATCCGCACGTTTACGGTGCGCTTGGGGCCACGTCCTGTGTTCTGGCTTGCCCTATGGACGCTGACGCTATGCTACGGCGGCATGATTGTGGCGGCGCTGCTGCTGCCTTCCGTTCAGGCTGTGGTGATCGTTCCCACCCATCTCTTGGCGCTGGCGGCGATTTGGCGCTATGGCCTGCGGGTTTCGCCGACGGACCAGAAAGCGATCGCCCGCTTCTACCAGTTTGTGTGGCGGCTGTTTTTCTTGGAATATATTTTGTTCCCTGCGGCCTGTCTGCTGGCCCTGCCGCGATGACCAGCGCACCAGCCGGAATGGTCTACCTTTTAGGCGCTGGGCCAGGGGGCGTGCAGTACCTAACGCTGCAGGCCCACGGCATTCTGCAGCGGGCGGATGTGCTGGTGTATGACGCTCTGGTGGATGAGGCGCTGCTGCAGATCATTCCGTCGGGGTGCGATCGCCACTTTGTGGGTAAGCGCGGCGGCCAGCCCAGCACAAGCCAGGAGGCGATTAACCAGCTCCTGGTGGCCCAGGCCCAACAGCACAGCTGTGTCGTACGGCTTAAGAGCGGCGACCCGTTTATTTTTGGCCGCTGCGTGGCTGAAATTGAGGCTCTAAAGCAAGCCAGCTGCCCGTTCCAGGTGGTGCCGGGGCTTTCCTCTGCCCTGGTGGCTCCCCTGCTGGCCCATATCCCCCTCACAGACCCGGTGCTCAGCTCAGGGTTCACGGTTGTCAGCGCCCATCAGCCAGACCAGCTCAACTGGGACGCCCTCAGCGCCATGGACACCTTGGTAATCCTGATGGGAACGCGGCAGCTCCCGACTATCGTTGAGCAACTGCAGCGCCACGGGCGATCGCCCATGACCCCCATCGCCATCATCCGCTGGGCGGGGCAGCCCCAGCAGCACATCTGGCTGGGCACCCTGGAAACCATTGTGCAACAAA
>JBARYO010000242.1:0-4356 GCA_049647905.1 Elainellaceae cyanobacterium
CCCTACTACTACTCGACCTACGAGCGGGGCGTGGAGCAGGTGATGGATACAGATGATGAAGCACCCGTTGTGACCCACGAAACCGAAGTACTGGACTCCGACCGACACAAGGTGATGATTCTGGGGGGCGGTCCCAACCGCATCGGTCAAGGCATCGAGTTTGACTATTGCTGCTGTCACGCCTCCTACGCCCTGCGAGACGATGATATGGAGACTATTATGGTGAACTCTAACCCAGAAACGGTCTCCACGGATTATGACACCAGCGATCGCCTCTATTTTGAGCCCTTGACCCAAGAGGATGTGCTCAACATCATTGAGGCGGAGCAGCCAGACGGCATCATTATTCAGTTTGGTGGCCAGACGCCGCTGAAGCTGGCGGTCTCCCTACAGCGCTATCTAGACAGCGATTTGGCCCCGAAGAACACCAAAATTTGGGGCACAAGCCCCGACTCCATCGACATGGCGGAGGACCGGGAGCGGTTCGAGAAAATTTTGCGACAGCTGGACATCAAGCAACCCCCCAATGGCCTTGCCCGTAGCTATAGCGAAGCCCTGAGGGTTGCCCAGCAGATTGACTACCCAGTGGTGGTGCGCCCCAGCTATGTTTTGGGGGGTCGGGCGATGGAAATCGTCTACTCCGACGCTGACCTAGAACGCTACATGACCTATGCGGTGCAGGTGGAGCCAGACCATCCCATCTTGATCGATAAGTTTCTGCAGAACGCTGTTGAAGTCGATGTCGATGCGATCGCCGACCAAACCGGCCAAGTCGTGATTGGCGGCATTATGGAGCATATTGAGCAGGCGGGCATTCACTCCGGAGACTCAGCCTGCTCCATTCCTACCACCTCTCTCACCCGTGAGGCGCTGGACACCATCCGCGCCTGGACCATTCAGCTAGCCCAAGCCCTAAACGTGGTAGGTCTGATGAACATTCAGTTTGCCGTGCAGGGCAGCAGCGTCTACATCCTAGAAGCCAACCCCCGCGCGTCCCGAACGGTGCCCTTTGTCTCCAAGGCAATCGGGGTGCCCTTAGCGAAGATGGCAGTGCGGGTGATGGCAGGACAGTCTCTGCAGGAACTAGGCTTCACCCAGGAGGTAATTCCTGAGCATATGGCCGTGAAAGAGGCGGTCTTCCCCTTCGAAAAGTTTGCCGGTACCGATACCTTGCTGGGGCCAGAAATGCGCTCCACTGGCGAGGTGATGGGGATAGACACAGAGTTCGGTACAGCGTTCGCGAAGGCCGAGCTGGCTGCCTCTCAAAAGCTGCCCCTCAGCGGCACCGTGTTTGTGTCCATGAACGATCGCAACAAAGAGGCGGTGGTGCCTGTGGTGAAGGAGCTAATCGACCTTGGATTTACCATCGTGGCAACATCGGGCACCCAAGTCGTCCTAGAGGAGCATGATTTGCCCGTTGCGCCCGTGTTGAAGGTGCATGAAGGCCGTCCCAACATCGTCGATGAGATGAAAAATGGCCAAATTCAGCTGGTGCTCAATACGCCCATTGGCGCGAAGGCACAGGTGGACGATCGTCTCATCCGCCGCACGGCGCTGGTGTACAAGATTCCGACTATTACTACCATTGCGGGTGCAAAGGCGGCAACGGCGGCAATTCGATCGCTGCAGTCGCAGCCGCTAGGGGTTAAGGCCCTGCAAGACTACATTCATTGAGGGATGGTGTCCGTCATACAGGGGGGAGCGGTCGGCTTTCTGCTTGGGTTTATCGAGCTCCCCCCTGAGGGTCTGTCTGGCCTGGCTCACAGCCTTTCAGGCCAGAAGCCACATCTGCGCGGTGCGTGGGGGAATAAATAAGGTAAGCGTATCTCCCGTTACCTGCATTTCATACCGATGAATGGCATCTCGGTATTGCCCAGGATTGGTCAATCCCCAAGTGCTGAAGGTCACCCATTGCTCAGCGTCGCTCTTATTGATCGCCACAATCCCCTTTTCTCCCCGTCTGAACACCAGCAGCGTATCGGTGACGTAGAGGATCGCCATAGATTCACCATGGACTGCGTTATGAAAGCCAATCATGGCGACGATATCGGGCCGTTTGTAAGCCCCCAGCCAGCGGCCTTTGTCGTCAGGGTAGTGGGATTCATCGTTGTCAGAATACACCAGCGGCACCCCGCCATCTCGACCAAGGATATAGGCATAGGCGAGGTGCTCGTCCTGGGGATTTAGCAGCCAAGAGCGAAACCCTTGGTTGTGGGGAATGTCGTGGTTGACCACGAAGGTGACGCTGCGGCTCCAATGCAGGGCATTGTCCTCCTGCTCTGGTGTCGCCAAGGTCCGCAACGATCCCCCAAAGGTAAAAGCCTCCCGAATGGTTTGGAACAGCGGAAAATCGTAGGCCGAGATCCAGGTCTCTCTCAAAAAGGGTTTGAGGAATACTAGCTCATCGTGGTCGCTGCCGGTGAGAATTTCTCCAAACCAGAACCGATCCTTCAGGACTGGGCTATCAGCAAGATTATCAACCATTTTTTCGGTCATATGCTTGATGGCGTCAATGCGGAAGCCATCAAATCCCATATCTACCAGTGCTTTAACCATGTTGTGCTGTTGCTTGAGCACCCAGTCACTGTCAATCAAATCGGGTAGCCCTGACAGATTTTTAAACTGGACTGACCCTCGATCTGACCACTCATGGGGAGCAATGTCACCTTCACCGCCAAAATCCCATGGAGAAAATAAGCCTTGGCTGAGGTCACCGTACAAGCGGTTTTTCTCGTAGAGCATGGCATTGTCTTCGTAGCGCTTTAGCTCGGCTTCACCGGGAAAGTTGAGGGAATCCTGACGGGCTGCCCTCTCATTTGCCATATGGTTGATAACTAGATCGGCGTACACCCGCAGCTTAGGGCTCTTCTGGTGGCAGGCCTCAATCAGCTGCTCTAGGTCACGCTTATCGCCCAGGTGAGAAAGAAGCACCCGATAGTCTTTAGGCTGGTACCGCTGCCACCACTGGTCACCGTTGGGGTCTGAATAGAGGATAGGTGGGATGAGCACCGCACCGTAGCCTGCGGCCTGAATTGAGTCAAGATTGTCGAGAATATCGCGGTATTTCCAGTTGAAGGCGTGGAGAGTAACGTTACGCATAGTGTTTTCCCTTGAGGTCTATCTTGAGGTCTGTGTTAGGGCGACTGCTGCGATCGCCCAAGTGAGGACACAAGAGTCTACGCGTTCGGACAGCCGATTTACGCTAGGAAGACGTCAGGATTTTCTGAATAATGGGCTGGCGCTTTGATCTGTTTTGAAGTCCCACGCTTTGGCCTAAAGACAATTATCATTGTGCCTCAGCCTGTGTAATGGATTGAAGCATGGCGGAAGCGATCGCCCAATCGAGTTAGGTCTTCATTGCGGCCAACGATACCCCCGCTAGAATGACCCCAGCCCCCATTAGTACCCGCACCCCCGGCACCTCACCAAACACCGCATAGCCCAGCACACTCGCCCACACGGGCTCCATCAAAATTGCCAGGGTCACCAGGGTCGGCGATAGGTGGCGTACCGCCCAATTTAAGCTGGTGTGGCCCAACAGCTGCGGCACAATGGCCATCAGCACAATCCAGATATACACGGAAACCGGATAGCCCTGGTAAGGGGTGCCAATTGCTAGCGGCAGCGGTAGCAGCACTGCCGCCGCCGTCGTGTAGGCGATCGCCGAATGCTGCCCCACCGTCAGCCCACGGCGCTGAACCTCCCGCCCAAGCAAAAAATAGAGGCTGAAGGTCAACGCCCCGACCAAGGCTAAGCTATTGCCCAAAGCGGGATTCTGGCCAACAGCGCTGCTGCCTTCCCAGCCCACGAGCATACCCCCCACTAACGTTACAGCGATGCCGATAGCCACCCTCCCCGACAGCCGCTCACGAAAGTATACCCACGACAGCAGCGCCACCCAGATTGGGTTTGTGGTCACCAATACGGTTGATGCGGCAATGGAGGTGTAGGACAAGGAGGTGATCCAAGCGGCGAAGTGCAGCGCCAGGAAGACACCTGCAATTGCAGAGTAGGTCACCGTACCTGGCGGGTAGGTCTGGGGACGAAACCGCCGCCAGGTGGGCAGTAACACAAGAGATGCTAAGGCCAGGCGCGAGGCCGCAATGACGAGACTAAATCCCACTCCCGATACATCGGCAGCACCCAGAGCCAGACGGATGAAGATCGCCGATGTTGAGACACAGAAGACGCCAAAGCTGAGAATTCCGACAACATGCCAACGGGCCACTATAGGTTATGACCTGTCGATGGGGTTGCGATCGCGTTCGTCATCCGCTACACTCCTGGCTCATGGATACAGATTGTGACAGCAGTCACTTACTGCCGCATCTCGCAGCTGGGTGCCCAGCGCGATGG
>JBARYO010000243.1:0-4134 GCA_049647905.1 Elainellaceae cyanobacterium
GCAAATGGCCCGCTGGCCATAGCTCGAACGTTAGCTGGGGGGCAAGATGAATCGGCGATCGCCAGGGAACAGCGTGACAGAACCGCGGTGGCGATGCGCCTAACCAATTGAACTCAACTAGGCGCGATGTCACCTCGCTGGCATAGACCGGTAGATCAGAGTAGGCGTGATGGAGCGGCAGCAGTCCACGGGCGTGGTCTGGGTGGGCGTGGCTGCAAAATACAAAGTCTGCTGGGGACTGACCAGACGCTGTCAATGCTTGAATATCGGTCAACCCGCAGTCTAGCAAAATGCGGTAAGGCCCCATATGCAAGCAGATGCATACACCCTCATCAGCGTGCCCTACCGCATAGGACATGCACTCTAGTTCAGCCACGGCCATACACCCTACAAGATAAGTGCCCCAACCATAGACTTAATGCGCAGAACCGTTGCCGTGGTAGTTGTCTGAGTCGTAGAACCCGTTGCGGGTACCGAAGAAAAGACAGGCTACGACGAAAACAGGTGTTATGGCGAGAAGAACCAGCTTGATATCCATGGTTACCGATTATTCCTATCAGGGTATGTCACTCCAGCATAGCCATTTCGATGAACAATTCAAGCCTAAGCATTGACTGAACTGCTGGCCAAGCAGGCTGATTGAGAAGCAGTTGTGCCAGCCTGTTGATATTGCCGTGTACTAAAGGCTCTTGCTTCTAAAGGTGATGTCTAGGGCATTGAGTTGTTACAATAGTTAATATAGGCGATGCTATAGTCACAGAGAGAGACAGTTCCAAAGCTCTTGTACCGTGACTTTCTGTACTATGCCATGGCATAGCCCGGTTGCATCGTTGCCTAGCTTCGCTTGTCCCCATCTCACAGCTTTCTGGATAACATGCCACCTGTAGCAACTGTTGCACCAACGCCTAGCTCCAATGCACCATTATCGTCAGCAGACGAGCTGGAGCGGGCTCATCAGCCTGAATTACCTCAGACCAGGCCGGAGATGCGCTATGACCCAGAAGCTATTGAAGCGATGTACAATCGCCGACCGTTTCAAGTGGTGGCCAGACTATTCAGCACTGTGTGGCCTGTCGTCGCATTCGCGATTCAAATCATTTGGGATCGGTGGACAGGGCGAACCAGCCGGAATGAACCTAAGCGAGCTGTTCGAGCGCGGCAGATTTTGACCAACTTGGGACCAGCCTATATCAAGGTGGGGCAAGCTCTCTCGACCCGGCCAGATCTAGTCTCTCCCGTTTACTTAGAGGAACTCAGCCAACTGCAAGATAAGCTGCCGCCGTTTCCCAACAAGCTCGCGTTTCAGTTCATTGAGGAAGAGCTTGGCGATCGCCCTGAAAATATCTATGCTGAGCTGACGGATTCCCCCATCGCGGCAGCCTCGTTGGGGCAGGTTTATCGGGGACGACTCAAGAGCGGAGAAGAGGTCGCCGTCAAGGTGCAGCGACCAGGGCTCTATCAGCGTATTGCTTTAGATATTTACATTCTGCGTCAGGTAAGCAAGCTCATCACCCGCTTTATCCCGCAGCTTAAAAGTGACCTCGTCGCCATTATGGACGAGTTCGGAGCCCGGATTTTTGAGGAGATGGACTACGTCCAAGAGGGGCTGAACGCCGACCGCTTCAGAGATCTCTACGGTCATCTAGAAGATATTTACGTTCCTCAAATCTACTGGGACTATACGGACCGCCGCGTCCTGACCATGGAGTGGATCACGGGTACCAAGCTGACCGATCTGGATGCGGTTGTTGAAAAGGGGATAGACGCCCGTTATCTAATCGAAGTGGGTGTACAGTGCTCCCTCAGGCAGCTGCTCGAACATGGCTTTTTTCACGCTGACCCCCACCCTGGCAATTTGCTGGCAACGCCAGACGGCAAACTGGCCTATCTTGATTTCGGTATGATGAGCCAGGTCAAGCCCTACCAGCGGTATGGACTGCTAGAGGCGGTCGTTCACCTAGTGAACCGAGATTTTGACGGCTTAGCTAACGACTACATCAAGCTAGAGTTCTTGACGCCGGATACCGATCTGACGCCAATTATTCCAGCATTGGCAAATGTGTTTGGCAACGCCTTAGGGGCCAGCGTTGCTGAACTCAACTTTAAAAGCATTACCGATCAGCTATCTGCGCTGATGTATGAGTATCCTTTTCGGGTACCGGCATATTACGCCCTCATTATCCGTTCTCTCGTCACCTTGGAGGGAATCGCCATCAAGATAGACCCTGAGTTCAAGGTGCTCAGCAAAGCGTATCCCTACGTCGCAAAGCGCCTGCTGAGCGATCCGTCTCCGCAACTGCGTGCTTCACTTCAGGATTTGCTGTTCAAAGACAGCGGCTTTCGCTGGAACAGATTAGAGAATTTGCTCAGGAATGCAAAAGATAGTCCGGACTATGACCTAGCTCAGATTTTGCATCAGACCGTCAACTTTATCTTTTCGCCACGGGGCGAGTTTATTAGAGTTCATTTGGTGGATGCAGTTGTGCAGTCTATCGATAGCTTTGGTCGAAATACAGTGCAGCAGGCCGTGTTTAGCATTCGAGATCAGTTTGGGTTGAAGACAAAACCCCTGACTACTCCGGCGCAATCCGAAACATTAGATCATATCTTGCGCATTGCCAATATCCTGCGAGAGACCCCTGGCTTTGGCCCGGGACTTGTAGCTGAGCTAGTTCCCCATGTGCTCAGCCAGCCCGAGTTTAGACATATGGGCCGCTCAGTCGCAGGTGAATTGTCACAACGTATTGCCGCCCGCATGATTCGTGAGCTGCTGCTGCAAACTGAAACCAACCCGAATGGTCACTATCTCCGCCGTGCACTACCCGCTGCCAAAGTTAGTTAGAGGCACCTGCGGGCATTACGTTCGAGGGTTCGTCCGTCTAACCCAGCGTGTTTGTCGGGTCGGGTAGCCGCGTATCCGAATCTTCAGTAGGGTCGATGATGTTGAGCTGCTTTCGTTCGTCTTCTAGCCTCGTTTCGAGGTTTTGGAGCTGCAGCGTCATCAGCTCTAGCTGTTTGCGCTCTTGCTCAAGCTTTGTCTCCAATTCCTGAATCTGATCTCGGCGCGTTTCTACCTCTAACGTCTGCCTAACAATATCCTGACTTTTGAGAGTGAGGGATTTTCGCCATTCTTCTATACGTGCAGTTTCTTGTGCTAAGTCCTCTGGAGTGAGGCCTGCAGCGAAGTACCGCCCGACTAAATCAAGCAGCCACTCAGTGGCATCTCGGATAGTGACAAGATTGGAATTGCTATCCAGCTCAGTTAGAACTGCGGCGCCGTCATCGTAGCTCTCAGCTTCTTTGACAGGAACCAGCATTTCCTCTGATCCTGTTGGAAGTATCATCCAGTCTTGCTCGTCGCTCTGATGGGCGATGAGCAGAAGATGAGGAACATCTTGTTCTGTGTTTCGTTGCACTTTAGCCAGATAGAGCATTGCAGGGACGCTTAGCCGATCTTCGAACGTAGTATATCTCTATATATGTGAGGCACCTTTCAAGACATGTCTAAATCCCATGAAGATTTGCGCTCAACCCGTGGCTCTGCTGATCTGCAGCGGCGGGATATTTGCATCAAATTGAGCAGGGCGATGCAGGGCGTTTTCCCACTATAAGGAAACCATTCAGGCAACCTGCATTCCTCACGGTCTAGTAGATCTTTGGCACAGCAGAACCCAGAGCAGCCGTGCGCTGACATATAGAGCGGTCATAGCTGCTATCGGCGATCGCATTTAGCTAACTTGATCACGATACAGCCAACTGATACCCAGGTTATTACGAGAGCTGCTTCCTTTTCACCCAGTATATCAGTGGACCCGAGGAAGCGCTCTAGATCTCGTTGAGTCTGGCTTCTAGAATACTAGCTTGCTTCTCGGCTTCTGAGAGCGCCTGCCTCGCCCCATCTACAACATCGGGCGGAGCCTTTTTCACAAACCCTACATTGTTCAATCGGCCCTGCAGTGCTTTAATCTCTTGGTTGATTTTGCCCAAATCTTTTTCTATCTTGTTTCGTAGCGCATCAATATCTACAAACCCTGCCAAAGGCATGAGAACTTGAATGGTCCCCGTTACGCCGGTAAACATTTTTTGCTCCGGGGCTGTATCTGTAATCTCTAGCGTTTCGACTCGAGCTAAGTC
>JBARYO010000244.1:0-19079 GCA_049647905.1 Elainellaceae cyanobacterium
GCTGTAATCTGTCTTGGTGAAGACCCTCAGAAATGACCATAGGGTAGAGGGTCAAGTCAGGCCAGTCGCGGTTTAATGAAGATCGAGATTGCGCTGTACTACGCTGTGGAAACGCCACCCTCTAGCATTGCCCGTAACATTGGCTTGCGCTACGTCACCGATCAGCAGCCAGGAATTCGACGCCAGAAAGTGGGGCGGGGATTTAGCTTCTTTGACGTAGATGGCAATCGCATTCAAGACAAGGCCAAGCGCGATCGCCTCAAGCAATTGCCCATTCCCCCATCCTGGCGCGATGTTTGGATTTGCCCCCACGAAAATGGACACCTGTTGGCCACCGGGCGCGATGCCCGAAACCGTAAGCAGTACCGCTATCATCCTGAGTGGCGCAAGCTGCGCAACCAAGTCAAGTTCGAGCGGCTCGTGGCTTTCGGGCAGATCTTATCGAAAATTCGAGCACAAACAAACGTCCATTTACAGCTGCCGGGGCTGCCCCGAGAGAAGGTGCTAGCGCTAGTAGTCAAGCTATTGGAACGCACCCTGATTCGTGTGGGTAACGTCGAGTATGCCCGTGACAACGACTCCTATGGGCTGACGACCCTGCGCACTCGTCACGTCGATATTGAGGGGAGCCAGGTGGAGTTTGAGTTCACCGGTAAAAGCGGCGTTGACCACCATATCGAGCTGGCCGACAAGCGCCTTGCTAAAGTAATCAGACGCTGCTACGAAATTCCCGGCTATAGCTTGTTTCAGTACATTGACGATGACGGGCAGCGCCAGCAGGTGGACTCCGGTGACGTTAACGAGTACCTACAGGAGCTCACGAATGAGGATTTCACGGCCAAGGAGTTTCGCACCTGGGGCGGGACTGTCCTGACGGCGCAAGCCCTGAGCGCATTGGACCCAAATCTATCTGAGGCAGACGCGAAGCGACAAGTGAATGCCGCGATCGCCGCCGCCGCCCGGCAGCTGGGCAACCGTCCTGCTACCTGCCGCAAGTACTACGTTCATCCCCGCATTCCAGAAGCGCATTTGTCAGGGGATCTTGTTCCATTGATGACGTCAGCGCAAGCCACAATTGACTACCTTGAGCGCCATGAATGCGCTGTCTTGGAGCTGATCGAGTCGTGGCACCCGGTGATATAAGCTGTGGCGATCGCCGTCTCGAACCCAGATCTGCCAGTGCTCTGCCGGTATACCTGCCAGTATGATTAACCACAAGCGCTATAGCTATTTCCGTTACTAATCCTTATGACAACTTGGGTAAACCTGCTCTCGAAAACAACCAGCTCTGTCAATGCCGCATTTGGCGCTGTCAAAGGCAAAATTTCCCGCACCCTCGGCATCGACGATCCGATCCACATCTTGCCATACCGGGGCTACGGTACCCCGGACCGGGTGTTGGTCCAAGGGCGGGTACTGGCGGACGAAGGTATCAAACTGCGGGAGGAGGATGCCCCCTTGTGGAAGAATCTATGGAATATGTACCGGCGATTTGAAACTGACGAAATTCCCGAAGCGCGACTGGCCCTACAGCTTGGCGACGTACAGCAGAAAGCAACTAGCGACAAAGAAGGCTACTTTGCTGTAGAACTACTTCCAGAAGCACCACTTCATGGGGCGCTGTGGCACAACGTCAACGTATCGCTGCTGGAGCCTCAGCAGAAAGAAGGTGTTTCTGCTGAGGCCGAAGTCATGGTGGTGGATGACGCAAGCTTTGCCGTAGTCAGCGATATCGACGACACCATTGTCCATACTGCCGCCACCGACATGCTGAAGATGATCCGCATTGCCTACCTGGGCAACGCCAAATCCCGGACCCCATTTGATGGGGTTCCCGAGTTCTACCAAGCCCTGCAGCGTGGTACCGGACAGGCCCCAAACCCCATCTTCTACGCCTCTAGCAGCGCCTGGAATATGTACGACTTGTTTACCAAATTTATGGCCTTCAACGGCATTCCCAAAGGGCCGATCTTACTGCGGGATATCGAGATGTCCTTGGCCAACTGGTTTTCCTTCGATCACGAGAGCCATAAGCTGGAGAACATTCTGCCGCTGCTGGAGCGGTTCCCAGGGTTACCCTTTCTTTTGATTGGCGACAGCGGTCAGCAGGATGCTGAGATCTACAGCGGCATCGCTCAGGACCATCCAGATCGGGTGCTGGGTATTTTGATTCGCGATGTGTCACAAAATGAGGCGCGCCAGCAGGCGCTAAAGGATATTGCCGCAAAGGTAGAAGCTTCGGGTTGCCATCTGTTCGTGTTTCGAGAAACCCAGGAGGCCGTAGATTATGCCGTCAAGCAAGGCTGGATTTTGGCCTAGATGGCGGGGTTCAAGCAGCCCTCGAAGTCGCTTGTGATTCGGCCGATAGGCTTGTTTGTATCGTCAATGCAACGGTTGTGAAATGATCAGGTAGGCTAAAGGTAAGAAAAGGTGAGATTACGTCTAATCGTGCTACGGCAGGTGAGGGTGCTGCTCTCCTTCTAAGCGTCGAATTTCTGTCAGCGTTTGTCTCCTGCTGGATGTGACCCCCAGAATTCAGCGATGGACTACTACAAATTTACAAGGTTCGCGGAAGCATCCTATGGGAAGTTACGAGAAGCCACAGGCATTGAGCAGTGGCTTAAGTCAGGGTCTTGCCGAGTTTGGACAACAATCCGCATCTCTAGAGATGTTTCAGGGTGCTCTATACAACGTCCCGATGCCGACATTTCTCCATGCAGACGATGGAGAAATCCTGTTTGTAAATCGTGCTTGGACTGACATCAGTGGATACGCCCTAGAAGACATTCCGACAATGTCGATCTGGCTTGAAAAAGCTTGTGGACAGCATAAAGAGTTGTTGATCCCCGCAATTGACCGACTTTATGAACTCGATGCCAGACTGGATGAAGGCGAAGACTACATCACCACCAAGAATGGCGCGGTAAGGACTTGGTATTTTAGCTCTGCGCCTGCGGGAAAGCTGTCAGATGGAAGACGTTTGGTTGTGACAACCGCTGTCGATATGACCGAGAGCGATCGCGCCAAAGAGCTGCTGTGGGAATACACGCTCTCACAGAGCGTTCTCGGAAAGATCACGCAGCAAATTCAGTCCACGCTGGAGCTATCTGAAGTCCTTAATATCGCTGCGACAGAAGTGAGACAGCTGTTTAGGGCAGATAGAGTCATCATCCTTCAAGATCAGCCCGACGACGCAGTAGTAACCGTTCACGCTGAATCGGCCGATTCCAATCTCCTGCCGATGCTTAACGACTGTTTTGAAGACCCTTGGTGTTCCAATGAGCAGTACGCTCAGGGGAAAGCCCATACCACATTCAAAACTGGAGATGCTCACCCCAGCGGAGCTTCGGCATTTCTCAGTCAGCACAAAATTCAGGTGGCGATCGCAGCTCCGATCGTGCAAGAGAGCCACAGATGGGGAACGCTCTGCATCTGTCAGCATTTCAGCATCCCATCTTGGAAGCCTTTCTTGATTGAGTTTGTTGAACAGCTCACGGCACAGATTGCGATCGCGATTCAGCAATCAGAACTGCATCAGCGCATCCAGCAGCTCAACGTTAGTCTTGAGCAGCAGGTGCAAGAGCGGACAGCCCAACTCCAGCAAGCGCTCAACTTCGAGGCTCTGCTAAGGCGAATTGGTGATCGGGTACGAGACAGTCTAGACGAGCAGCAAATTCTCAAAACCGCTGCCGATGAAATGTTAGAGCACTTAGACTTAGATGAATGCTGCATTACGACATATCGCTCTGACGCCAAAGCGCAGGCCGTCTACTACAACGTCAGCGGCACTGACGTTGAAAATCTGTGCCCTGCGGCCTACAAAACATATTTCCATAACTTCCGCTTCAACCAGTCACCAAGCCGATCGCTGCAGTTTTGTCCTACGGCATTAGCGCTACCTGAGCTCAGGCACACCACCTCTGTCCTGGCTTGTTCGCTAATCAACCAAAAAATGACTCTAGGTCATTTTTGGCTTTTGAGGCCGAATGCAACACCCTTTAGCCCAAGTGAAATCAGCCTGGTTGAGCAGATTGGAAATTACTGCGCAATGGCAATTTATCAAGCGCGGCAATACGGCGCGTCTCAGCAACAAGTCATAAAGCTTACCGAGCTAAGCCGGCTCAAAGATGACTTTTTGAGCACCGTATCTCATGAGCTGCGAACGCCGTTGACCAATATTGAGATGGCGATTCAAATGCTGGCAATCACGCTTAAAAACCATGAGGCATTGTCAGAATCGCCTCAAATTCAGCGGTACTTTGGCATTTTGCGATCAGAATGTACGAGAGAGATTGATCTGGTCAATGACTTGCTAGATCTACAGCGGCTGGAAGCGGGCGGAAAAGCGCTGAAGCCCATCACTCTAGACCTCCATTGCTGGCTTCCACAGCTTCTAAACTCGTTCCAAGAGCGAGCCCAAATGTCGAATCAAACCTTAAGGTTTGATCTGCCAGAGACGCCCTGCAAAATCGTCTGTGACGAAGCGACTTTTAGACGGATTGTGGTTGAACTGTTGAACAACGCCTGCAAGTATACTCCTGCTGGTGAGAACATTACCGTTGCCGTCCAGTTGGAGCCCGAAACCGTTCAGCTGCAGGTTGCCAACTTCGGCGTTGAAATTCCCGAGCTCGAGCTAGCCCACATTTTTGAACGGTTTTATCGAGGCCATCACCGCGATCGCTGGAAGCAGCGGGGTACCGGACTAGGGCTAGCCCTAATTAAAGATCTGGTCGCGCTTTTGTCTGGTGACATTCATGTCGTCAGCCAAGCGAACGAAACCGTCTTCACTGTTCGACTACCGCTGTTTTTGCCTGGGGCCGCGAACGAATAACGTCGCGCAATCGATGGGCCAAATAGTCACCCGCCAATACCGGGGAATACAAGGCCGGGCGATCGCGATCGCGGCAGTTGTCAAGACATTCAACCATTGCATCCAAATCTGGATCGCAGAAAAAAGCAACAGAATAGCGAGGCTGGTTTACTTTGCCATTTTGAGGAAGCGTGACCCGATGCCTTGTAGATCGAAGCTGGTTGTTGGTCCACCGCTGCATTAGATCGCCAACATTGATCAGCACAGCATCTGGCATCGGCGGAGCCATAATCCAGCGCCCATCAGCAGTGCGAATTTCAAGTCCGCCATTTTTGTCCTGAAATAACAGAGTCAGGCTACCAAAATCGGCGTGATCCCCGGCCCGCAGTTGGCCAGGTCGAGGCTGGTGATGGATGGGGGGATAGTGAAGCAGCCGCAGGTTCATATTGCGCTGATGCCGCTCTTCAAAGAAGGAGACCGGGAGCTGTAACCCCATGGCAAAGCTGCGAAAGATCTCAGAGGCAGCTTTGCTGCAAACCGTGAAAAACTCGGCAGCAGTAGGGGAAAACGCCGTAGACTGCAAGCGCTCTTGCCAAGAGGCAGGTACGGCAGCCCGAGTCTCAAAGGCAGCCTCTAGAAAGCAGCCTGACTTGAAGACATCAAACGCCTCTTTGAGATCCCCCGGTCTTTTGGGATTAGCGGCTTCTTGCTCTAGGGCAATGTAGCCCATTGTCAAATCGGGGGTGATTTGGCGTGCCCGAGATAGCTCTGCCTTTGCGGCATCCGGAAGGCTAAACAGGCGATTTGACTGCGCAAACATCTGCTCAATAAGCCGCTGGCTGATACCGACATTCTTCAGATAGACAAAGCCCATTTCGTGACAAGCCTGGTAGATACGCTCCGAAACCAAGAGCTGAGCCGCAAGATCGCCCTCAATGAAGCTTTCAAAATCAACAATGGGAATATGAACCGAGTCAAGCACCACCATCACAATTCACCTCGTTGTTTGTTTGTATTTTCGCTCTATTAACCATAGGAGAAGCTATGGTTAACATCAGTATCAGCCTCTCCTATCAACTGACGTTGGTATCTGTTTAGCGCAGCCTTGGCCCCTCTCCTCCTGCCCCTCTCCCAGTGCGGGAGAGGGGCGTCTGGTGCCCTTCGCCCCTTCTGGGAGAAGGGCTAGGGATGAGGGCTTCCAAGACGCTAAACAAGTACTGACGTTGATTGGAGAGGCTATGCCAGATAGACCCAACGCTAAACCCTATGGCGAGGGCGCTTTCGCTTCAATGTCATGCCATACAGCAGGGCTGTCAAAATGAAGCCAACGATATAACCAATATCAACGCCCCCCAAAAGACGGCCAATTGGCCCTGTGTACGCTGGCGTTGCAGAGAATAAAAAGCCTGTCACCAAGGTGACACCGACAAAAATTGTGGCCGCTTTTGTCCACCCGCCCGGCACTGTTTCAGGCATTTCTTGATCGCTCGCGAACCAATGCACCAAAATGATGGCCACCCAAGGCGCTAGCCAGTAAAACGTCACCAGGAGGTAGTTTTCGTACAGCGTTGCATATTTCCCAGACCCAATCGCTGCCATCGCAAAGCTCAAGATAGAGGCAATCACAGCAGACACGGGCCGGGAAACATGGATGCCAGCTGAGATCAGGCTATAGGCTGCCGTGTTGTCGTTCATGGAATTGGGGGCGATCGCCGCGAGGCCCAGAGCCGCTAAGGTCAGTGGTGCCAACGGACCCACAATATCGCCAATTTCTTGGATAACGGCAATTGGCGAGGGATCGGCAATTGCGCTTGCGGTGATGAGTCCTAGGGTTTCAATGGAAACTGCGGAGAAGACAAGCCCGATATACGTCAAGCCCACCGTCGCCTGCCACGGCGTGTTTTTGGGAAGATAGCGCGTGTAGTCTGCGGAGTAGGGGGCCAGCGAAAAGTTAAAGCTGGCGATCAGCGATGTGGCAAGAATGATACTACCGATTCCAGGGTTGCTCCCTGTGGTGACCACAAAGCTGCCTCGGAAGAGGATAGCAGCGCCCGTCAGAACGAAGACGACAAACAGGAAATAGCCCAAGTACTTTTCGACCAGCTGCACGAGATCATGGCCATAGATGGCGGCAATCATCTGCACAATCGCCAGAAACGCAAGCGTAACTACAAAAGGAACGCTGAAGCCAAACAGGGCAAATAGGGCCACCAGCGCTGCTGCCGACGGCACATTGTTGATGGCGTCAAAGCCGATGGAGGTGACCCAGTTGATAAAGGCTGGCGCTCGGACACCAATTCTGCCCAGCGGATAGCGAGACGCTTCGATCTGGGTCAGTCCTGTTTTAGGGCCAATGAGGGCAACGATCGCGGTGGGGAGAGTTCCCAGCAGGTTGCCCACAATAATCACCACCAGTCCAGTCCAAAACCCAAGGCCAATCACCGATACGAGCATGCCCAAAACCCAAGTAGTCAGGGTGAGGTTCGGCGAACAGTTGCTCCAAAATACCGTTGCGAGCGTCATGGTCTGCTCATACTCATTCACCCCTTGCTCAACCACAGCAGGGGTTGGATCTTCCATCTTTAGTCGAGGCATTAATTCTTTCCTAAGCGACACATCACGATCGATGGTGGAACCCTTTGAGACGAAAACTCGTTTATGCCAGAAAGCAATACGCTGTAAGCATTCTAAGCTCCGAGCTTCAGATACAGAGGCATTTTACACTTGCTTTATCGCAGTGCACCATACCTGCAACAGGGCAAAAATACTGAAATGCTCACATTGAGGTGATTGGCGTTCAGTTTTTGTACTCTGGCGACATGCTTTGACGACATGCTTTGGCGACTGACGCATTAACAGTTGGCGAGCAGCGGTTCCTCACGTGTCCTAAGGGCACTGGTTTTCACTCGAAGCTGAGTTCCCTGTCGCGGTGGGGATTCAGCATCATGGCTCCGACGTATTGGTATCCTCTCTTGCTGCTTCCACTTGGGGGAAATGGGCGATCGCCCAGTCGCAAAGTCCCTTGAGGTGGGGAATCAAGCTCCGTCCTAGCGGCGTTAGAGCGTACTCCACTCGGGGGGGCTGTTCGTCGTAGGCAGTGCGTTCCACAAGCCCGTCCCGCTCCAGGTTGCGTAGCGTCCGGGTCAGCATCCGCTGAGAGACGCCACCCATGTCACTCTGGATGTCGGAATAGCGCTTGGTGCCCGAGGAGAGGACGTAGAGCGTCGAGGTTACCCACTTATCGGAAACAAGCTCCAGCGTGCGCCGCAGGTGGGGGTGAGAATCGAGAATACTAGGTCTAGGCTTGGCGTTAGTCATCGTTGAGTCATGGCTAGGAACACGGGTGTATGTATCAGCAGACGGATTTAAACTCTCCAAGGGTAATGGTAATTTCCCCATGGGTGCTTGGCCAGCCGTGAGTGCTGCTGCCGCGCCTGGCCCGCCTCATCTGTAATACCGTCTCTTCTCGTTATGACAACCCCTACCCTATTTTCCTCTGCTCAGCTTGGTCCTCTCACCCTAAACAACCGCATGGTCATGGCTCCCATGACCCGCCTACGGGCCACCAATGGATTGCCTCAGCCCATTATGGCCACCTACTACGCCCAGCGAGCCTCAGCAGGGCTTATTATCAGTGAATGCACCATGGTCTCCCCTATGAGCAACGGCTATATGGGCTGTCCTGGTATTTACACCGCTGAGCAGATGGACGCCTGGAAACCTATCGTAGAAGCGGTCCACGAGGCAGGCAGCAAAATCTTTCTTCAGCTTTGGCACTGCGGTCGCGTCTCCCATCCGTCGCTATTGGGTGGGGCGCTCCCCGTAGCCCCTAGTGCGATCGCCGCTCAAGGAACGCTGCACACACCTGATGGCAAAGTGAAACTAGAAACTCCCCGTACCCTAAATATCGAAGAGATTCCCGGTATTGTGGAGGCGTTTCGCCAAGGGGCTGAGAACGCTAAGGCTTCAGGCTTCGACGGTGTGGAGCTACATGGCGCATTCGGCTATCTGATCGATCAGTTTTTGCAGGATGGGGCCAACCAGCGCACGGACGCCTACGGCGGTTCGGTGGCAAATCGGGCTCGATTTTTGCTGGAGGTGGTGGATGCGGTAGCTGAGGTATGGGGCGCTAATCGCGTGGGCATCAAGCTCTCCCCCAGCAATACCTTCTACGGCATGGACGACTCCGACCCCAAGGCCACATTCACCTATGTGCTAGAGGCGCTCAGCCCCAAAGGGTTGGCCTATGTCCACCTGATGGAGCCCAACGAGAAAGACTTGGAGCAAGATATCATCAGCCTCGTTGTCCCCACCTTTCGCTCCAGCTATGGCGGTACGATAATTGCCAATGGTGGCTTTGATCATCAGAGCGGCGATCGCATCCTGGCTGACGGCAGCGCGGAGCTAGTTTCCTTTGGGCGACTGTTCTTGGCCAATCCGGATTTGCCCCAGCGGTTTGAGCAAGATGAGCCGCTCAACGAGCCTGATCCCAAGACGTTTTACGGTGATGGAAAGGAGGGCTACACCGACTACCCCTTCTTAGAAGACAATGCGGCTTGACGATGCGGTTACTCAACACAACACCGCCGACTGATCGGCTTAAGGTTATGGACAACATCGTTCTCCACGAGTACGACCCCGAGTGGGCTGCGCTGTTTAACCAGGAGTCGTTGTGCCTTCGAGCAGTCCTAGAGCGCGGGCTGCTCACTCGCATCGAGCATTTTGGCAGCACAGCGGTACCTGGTCTCGCGGCTAAACCTATTGTCGACATGCTGGTGGGCGTTGACTCGCTTGAGCGCGCGAAGCGTACGGCTGTTTCTCCATTGGAGCAGATGGGTTACGCCTACTGGCACGACAATCCAGATCCTAAGCGGATGCTGTTTGTGAAAGGGCTCCCCCCCAATGGCCCCCGGACGCACCATATCCATATGGCTGAGCCAGACAGTGTATTGTGGGAGCGGCTGATATTTCGGGACTATCTCTGCCATCACCCAGAAGAAGCCTCGCGATACGAACAGTTGAAACGTCAGCTCGCGCAGCGCTTTTCGAGCGATCGCGAGGCCTATACTGAAGGCAAAACAGAGCATATAGCGCTGGTGATGCAACGCGCCCGGCGGTGGCTGGGGGGGCAAACGTCTCGATAACGCTCTGCTTCCAAGTGATCTGTGTGCTTGACTCACCGCGCTGGGCCATTCAAGCTTATTTCACTGATTTGTTCACACCTCCTCCTAGCCCTATGCGTCGAGACGCCAATACCTTTCCCATCAAAGCGACGCTGCTACTCGCCAGCACCCTCACTGTCATGTCTGGGGCCACCATTGCGCCGTCCCTACCTGCAATGCAAGCCTACTTTTCCGAGGTGCCGAACGCCGAGTTTTGGGTACGCTTGGTGCTCACCATGCCCGCCTTGCTGATCGTCATTGGCTCCCCCATCGCCGGACAGCTTGTGGACAAAATTGGTCGCAAGCCGCTGCTCATCGGTTCTGCCATCCTATACGGCTTTGCGGGTAGCTCTGGCTTTGTGCTAGATTCCCTATTCGCAATTTTGGTGGGACGGGCGCTGCTGGGTTTGGCGGTAGCGGGGGTGATGGTGAGCGCTACCACCCTGATTGCTGATTATTATTCAGGAAGCGATCGCGCCAATTTCATGGGCCTGCAGGCGGCGTTTATGGGGCTGGGAGGCGTGCTGTTTCTATCGGGAGGCGGCTTCATTGCCGATCTCAACTGGCGGCTGCC
This sequence comes from Elainellaceae cyanobacterium, assembly GCA_049647905.1. Taxonomy (GTDB): domain Bacteria; phylum Cyanobacteriota; class Cyanobacteriia; order CAKZMO01; family CAKZMO01; genus JBCCAG01. Next base: position 10,547 of record JBARYO010000244.1, read on the forward strand.
GTTTTTAATTTATTTGTTCTCCTGGCTCCTGTTGCCAACTATGGTCCTTGCCCTATTTGAGCCAAATCGGGATCGCCCCTCTGCACCCACCTCTAGTGCTGGTGAATCCAAGGCGCAGCTTCCTGTAAGGCTACTCGCCTTTATTTATAGCGCAGCCCTACTGATGCAGGTCATCTTCTATCTGATTCCGGTGCAGCTGCCGTTCTATCTACAGCAGATTTCTAACGCTAGTGCTACCGAGAGCGGATTAGCGATCGCCCTCTCTACCCTAATGAGCGCGATCGCCTCCATGAATTACGGCCGACTGAAGCGCCACCTCAATTTCATCAGCATTTTGGCGATCGCCTTTGGGCTGATGGGTTTGGGCTACATTGGCATTGGCCTAGCCAGCGCGTTCTGGCTGGTGTTGCTAGCGCTGGTACCCACAGGGTTGGGGTTGGGATTGCTGATGCCTAACCTCAATGTTTGGGTAACCACAGAGGCACCAGATGCGCTTCGGGGTCGAGCACTAGGCGGTTTGACTACCTTCTTTTTCCTAGGTCAGTTTTTGTCGCCCATTGTGTCCCAGCCCGTCAGCGCCAGTATGGGTCTTGCGCCCACCTATGGGTTAGCTGGGGTAGCATTAGCGGTGACAGCGGTTATTATCTGGACCTCGAAGCGCCGCATTTGCCGAGCGCTCGGCTCGACGGCAGGACAAGCCTGAGGGCGGCAATAGTGATAGCGGCAAGAAATCGCTGTAGAATGCCGCAGAGACTGAGACGGGACGGTATGTGCCAGCAGACCGATTTGCAAACCAGGTTGATAATGATACCTTTCCCATGGATGCTAGCACCGCTGAGAGATTCACATGACAAAAATTGTTGGTATTGGTGGCAGCCTGCGCAGCGCCTCCCACAGTATGCAGGCGCTGCATCTCGCCCTCGAGCGGGCAAAGGCGCTGGGGGCCGAAGTAGAGCTGCTGGACCTGCGAGAGATGACGCTACCCTTTTGTGACGGGGGTGAGGACTACCCGGATTATCCCGACGTCGCAGTGCTGCAGAACACCGTGAAGCAGGCCGATGGCTTGATTCTAGCGACGCCTGAATATCACGGCAGCGTTAGCGGCGTGATTAAGAATGCGCTAGACCTGATGAGCTTTGACGAACTGAGCGGCAAGGTGACAGGGCTGATCAGTGTGTTGGGTGGCCAGCCTAACAGCAACGCGCTGAACGAGCTGCGGCTGATTATGCGGTGGGTCCATGCTTGGGTGATACCAGAACAAATCGCCATTGGGCAGGCGTGGCAAGCGTTTGAGAAAGACGGCACCCTGAAAGATGACAAGCTGGGGGAGCGGTTTGACGCCTTTGCCCAAAGCTTGCTGACCAACACCCAGAAGTTGAGCGGCACGTGATAGCGATACGGTTCCTGCACTACGCCATGGGTTACCGTCGTCGTCGACAATGGGTTTTGGCGATCGCAGTTTCCATCGGGATTCTGCTATTAACGCCGACCGTCGGCGTGGTTCAAGAGGCGGACATCCCCGCCGAAGCTGTGGCTCCAGGCCCCTCAGAGGCTCCGGCAGCGACCTCAACCGATTCCTACTTCGCCGACGTGCTAGTGCGAGGACGGCCTATCTTCCAAATCGGCGGACTAGCCACTATTGATGCTCAAGCGCGGGCATCGGTGATCAACCGACGTATTACTAGCCTACTGACAAGTACAGATAATCCTGATGCCGCTAGCGTTGCGCTGAAGTCCGACGGCGACTTGGCAACCATACGGGTAAACAATCGGGTGCTCATGACCGTCACCGAGCAGGATGCAGATGACTATGGTCTTGGGGTTGAAGCATTAGCAGAGCGCTGGACAGAGCAGCTCAACCAGGCATTTGACAAGCCGCCCCTTTTCATTGATGTGGCGCAGCGGCTGGATACGACTATTCGTCAGATTGTTCGCGATGGCATCGATAAACTCCCCGCTATCTTGGGATCCCTACTTGTCGTACTGCTGACTTGGGCTGCGGCCAGCTTGGTGCGCTACGCCGCGTTTACCTGGGCACAGCAAACCGAAGGCGATCGCAGTACAGAGGTACTGGTGGGTCGCCTGGGCTACGGTGCGGTTTGGGTGTTAGGTTCAGTGATTGCGTTGGGGGTGTTGGGATTAGAGCTAGGGTCACTTTTGGGAGCGCTGGGTCTGACCAGTGTGGCCATCGGATTTAGCCTTAAAGATGTCCTCAGCAACTACATCTCGGGGGTAATTCTACTGGCGGCGCGACCCTTCCGCCTAGGCGATCAGGTGGTGATCGATAGCTATGAGGGAACAATCACCCAAATTCAGCTGCGGGCGACAACGATGCGCACCTACGATGGACGACTCGTCTATATTCCCAATCAAGAGGTGTTTCAGGCCAGTATTACCAACAACACGGCGTCTCCCTACCGGCGCAGCGCCGTAATTGTCGGTATTGATTATGACGAGGACATCTCTGAGGCAAAGACCGTGATTGAGAAAGGTCTCACAGCGCTCAAAGGCGTCGATCCCGATCGCCCGGTGCAGGTGTTGGTGAATGAGCTAGCGGCAAGTACGGTGAATTTAGAGGTGCGCTTTTGGGTCGATTCCCATCGGGGTGAGTTTTTAGAAACAACCTCTCGGGTAGCACAGGATATTAAGGAGTCCCTAGAGCGAGCGGATATCAGTATGCCGACCGAGATCTACACGCTGTCATTCAAAAACAACAAGCCCATTACATTGAACAGTCCAAGCCAGACTTCAACCCAGGCGAAGCTTACAGAAGGGCCTATTGATAGGGACGAACAATAGGAATCGCGGTACCGATCCCCGTAACAGCAAGCAAGGGCAGTGGGCTTTGACGGCACGGATACTGGTTTACCAAGCCTATGATTCTGTAGGTAACCCACAACCGAAAAATCAAATCCGATAAGATAGAGTTGCAAACCATCAAATGTGCTAATCTAGCCCCTCATATCCTGATGATGCAGCCGCCCTCAAAACTTCCTAACCTATCCACATCATCTAGGGCAGATGCTGGTCTAGGTTCTGTTCTAGACCGGTTGTCCACGCGCTTACAGCGGGATGGCTTAGTTCAGAACACTACGGATGCATTGCGTCGTAGCCTCACCGTTGACCGAATTATCCTCTATTACTTTTACTGCCATTGGGAAGGGCAGGTGACCTTTGAATCGCTCAGCGATCCCAAATATTCAATTTTGGGGTCTACCGGACCTGATGAGTGCTTCAACGGCGACTACGCCGAGATGTATCTCCAAGGCCGTGTACGGGCGATCGCCGACATCGAAACTGCCGAGATCCATAGCTGCCACCGCGACTTTCTCCGCGACGTAGGCGTCCGGGCCAACCTGGTGGTGCCGGTGCTGGTAAACGCTGACCTGTGGGGGCTTTTGGTGGCGCACCACTGTAACGGAGCGCGAGACTGGAGCGCTAGCGATGTGTCCCAGATGCTAGAAGCTGCCGAAGCGCTTGCCACCTCACCAACCCTAAATCCCCTCTAACGCCTATGACCTCTTCTCGACCCATCTCTGCTCTCGCACCTAAGGTCTACATCGTTGGGGCTGGCCCTGGCGATCCCGAACTTTTAACCCTCAAAGCCCAGCGTCTGCTGTCCCAAGCCGATGTCATCCTTTACGCCAATTCTCTAGTGCCGACTCAGATTTTGGCCCATACCCATCCCGACGCAACCCGAATTCCCACGGCCAGCAAAACGCTAGAGGATATCCTACCTATCATGGTGGAGGCTGTGCGATCGCATCAGTCGGTGGTGCGGCTACATTCCGGGGATCCGAGCCTTTACAGCGCCATCGGCGAGCAGATGCAGGCGTTGGCTCAAGCTGACATTCCCTTTGAGGTCATACCCGGCATCAGTGCATTTCAGGCGGCAGCAGCAACGCTGCAGGCTGAGCTGACGGTACCAGCGCTAGTGCAGACCATTATTTTGACGCGCATCAGCGGCCGCACCGATGTGCCGGAGGCGGAGGAGCTGGCGTCTTTAGCCGCTCATAAAGCTAGCCTATGCCTCTATCTCAGCGCTCGCCATGTTGAGGCATCGCAGGAGAAGCTGATGCAGCATTATGCGCCCGAGACCCCAGTGGCCGTGTGCTTTCGGGTGGGGTGGCCTGACGAAGTGATTGAAGTGGTGCCGCTGCGGCTGATGGCATCGACAACGCGAGAGCAAGATTTGATTCGCACGACGCTGTACATCATTAGCCCGGCGCTGTCGCAAACCCCAGAAGCGCGATCGCGGCTCTATAGCCCAAGCCACGACCATTTGTTTCGGCCCACTAGCAGCAGCACAAATCGCTAAACGTTTTCTAAGCTGTGATGGGCCACTGATGTAATGGACTATTGGAAATACGCGTGGCCTACTGGGCAATCCTAACCGTCGTGTAACCCTCTCCATCCCGCTGAATCACCCCGGTACCGCCACGGGTATTGAAGGTAAAGCGATCGCGTTCTCCGTCGCGCACCTGAGCCAGACCTCGCTCGACCTGTGGCGTTAAGCCCAAGTTGCTCATGCCGTTGACGGCCACCTTCACCACCAAGTCATCCACGTTGGGGGCAAACGTCGCCTCCGTTTGCTGCACTTGCCCCCGCGAATTATAGAGGTACGTTAGGCTGACGCGGCCAGGCACAGTGTTGTAATACGCATAGGTAGTGTTGGGTTGATTGCCTGCTCCCGACTGGTCCGGCTGCCCCAGGTCGGCCTCAACTTGCTGGCGAGACGTGCCCACGCTGTAGCCCGGAATGGGCCGGATGGCGCTTGGGTTGCGGGAGGGGGGACGGGTCTGGGTTGATGGGGTGGGGGTATTGCGGCTACCAGACGTTGGGCGATCGCTCTGGCGATTGTCTGAAGGTTCGTTTGAACGCCCGCTCGAATTATCGCTTTGACTATCGTTTTGATCTGGCTCACGGTTAGAGCTAGGTCGCGGCAGACGCGGTAGCCGCAGGGGTGGAATTTCGATGGAAATGCCCTCGTTATCGTCTGATGTAGACTCCTCCGCCGTCGTAGTAGAATCCTCTGGCAGTTCCTCAGCAGGATCCTCGATAGTCTCCTCTTCGGCGGGCAGATCTACAGTCGGATCCGTGAACACGGGCTGCTGCTGCGATCGCCACCACAGCGCGCCCATCCCCGCCGCTGCAACAGCTGCTGTCATGACGAGGGGAAAGAGCAGGCACCCCAGGCAGGAGCGCCCACGCTGACGCCGCGCTGGTGCAGCCGTATCTTGTCTGGAGACAATGTCAGTCGCAGAGGCGCTGTCCTGAACCCGTCCCTGGGGGCGTGCCTGAGATCGATCTCGAAACTGAGTCGGCTGCCTTGGGGCTACGGCAACCGTCGGCGCGGTGCGATCGCTGTCTTGCAGCGGGCGGCGGTGGACGTTTTGGTGCGGGGGGTCAAGGGTCGTTGGGGGGGTAGCACCCGACGGTCCAAAGGGCGAGGGTTGAGAACCGGGACTGACTGCAACGGTTTTACCGGTTTTACCCCCTGGTCGGGCGGTTGAGGGCAGCAGATCGAGCCATTGTTCCACCGTGGACGGACGCAAATAGGCTTCAGTTGCCATGCCCCGCGTCACGGCTTGGTTTGTTGCGGCACTAATATGAGATTGCAAGTCGCGGGGCTCGGCTAACCGCTGGCGATCGCGCAGTACGGCAGCAATGGGCACCGTCGCCGTTAGCAGCGTGTAGAGGGTTGCGGCCAACCCATAGACATCCGTTGCTGGCGTTCGGGGCGCTTGGGTCAGGTATTGCTCAATGGGGGCATATCCTTCGGAGAGGACGCTGGTGTGGGTCTGCTGCTGGCCTAAGCGAAACTCCCGGGCAATGCCAAAGTCAATCAGAATTACCTCTTGAGTGGCATCCCGCAAAATGATGTTCTGCGGCTTGACGTCGCGGTGCAGCAGGGCATTACGATGCACCACCATTAGCGCAGCACCCACCTGTCGAATGTAATCAATGGCTGTGTTTTCGTCCAGAGGTGAGTTGGGCAACACCAGCGCGTCTAATGTACGCCCCGGAATGTAGTCCATCACCATGTAGGGGATGTCTGCTTCCACAAAGAAGTCGCTAACCCGCACAATGTTGGGATGGCTACAGCGCGCTAGCCGCCGCGCCTCCTCTAAAAACTGCTGCTGGAGCTGCTTAAAGTCGGCCCGCCGCCGGACTGAGGCATTGAGGGTCTTGATGACAACGGTTTGCCCCAGCACATGGTGGGTGGCCTTGAAGGTCACGCCAAATCCCCCTTCGCCGAGGGCGTGATCTAAAGTATATTTCCCCGACTGGAGGGACTTTCCGACGAGTGAATCCATCGTTAATCGGCAGAGACAGGTATAGGGTGGGCGACAGTAGCGGGCTCTGTAGCCGCCTCGCTACCGGTCTTAGCAATAGGCTCATTCGACAGGCCCACTGCCGCACTCCGCTGATTCGGGGCAAACGCCAGGGGCCTAATTTGAGCCAGTCCCCGCTGTAGCGATCGCTGAACGCAGGGATCGGGCTGTCGGCGCAGCAGCATGGCAAAGCAGTCGGCGATGTCGTCAACGGCGGCGGAATCTGGCGTGGTGCTGGCCCAGCGCAGAGCGCGGCGAATGGCGATGAGCTGGTGGACCGGGTGCTCGGCGGCGAGGGCTTCGAGGATGGCGTCGCATTCCAGGGTGCTGGTCTTGGCGGTATTGGGTGGAGGCTTAGTTGTCTGAGGCTTAGTTGTCTGGGGCATGGTTGTCGGTGGCATGGTTGCTTGAGACACGGTTCTTGGTGGCACAGTGTCTGGTAACACAACCGAATGGGTAGCAAAACGCCTCAACAGCGCGATCGCCATCACGATGGTTTGGGCCAGCACCAGGGTCACCAACCCGGGCCAAGGCGATCGCTGCCACAACTGCAGCAGGCCAACCCCGGCCAGAAACGACCCGCCTAGGCTCAGTAGCGCGAGGGTCAGCGGACGGTTGGCCGGTCGCCACCACCGCCGCCACGGAAGCCAGCGAATGTACAGCCGGTCGATCTGGTGCAGATACACCGCTAGGGCTATGCCAACGCTGAGGAGGGCGATCGCCACCAGCGGCCCATTGATGAGCAGCAGCGCTACAATGCCGATTATTCCACTGAGCAGCGCTAGATTCACCTGCTGGCCAACATGCCGAACCGCTGCCAGCCATTTGCCGTAGTCTAAGGTGCTGGGGTGAAAGACGTCGTGGCGGGCACGGAGCGGCAATAGGCGTTGCATTAAACTAGGTGCGGATTAATGGGTGCAAGTTTGGGGGCAAACCGTTGAGGGCAGAAGCAGAGAGGTTCAGTGAGGCGTTAAACAGCAGCGCAGCGCCAACAGATTCCAGGATAACGCTATTTGTGCTGGAATCAGGTCCCGACGGGGACAGTCCAGCCATGGGGACAGGTCCATCATGGCACTAACTGCTGATGTTCTTGTTGTCGGAGGTGGCACAGGGGGGACTGCTGCTGCACTACAGGCCGCCCGCGCCGGAGCCGATACGATTTTGGTGAGTGAGGGGCCATGGCTAGGGGGTATGCTTACCGCTGCTGGGGTGAGTGCCCCCGATGGCAACGAGCTGCTGCCGCTGCAAACGGGCCTTTGGGGCGCATTTTTGCATGCGCTTGAGGAGCAGCTGCCCCTCAACAACGGTTGGGTTAGCTGCTTTACCTATCTGCCCGCTACTGGAGCCGAGATTTTTGCCCGATGGGTAGAGGCGCTGCCTAATCTGCGTTGGATAGCGGGGCAGCAGCTCAGAGCCGTGCAGAAAAAGGGCGATCGCATTCTGGGGGCCGATTTTGACGACATTTCCATCAGCGCCCACATCACCATTGACGCCACAGAGCTGGGTGACCTGCTTGCCCTAGGGACCGTGCCGCACCGCTGGGGTTGGGAATGGCAATCCCAGTGGAACGAGCCCAGTGCCCCTAGCGCCCCCAACCAGCTCACCCAGCGCCACCCGGTTCAATCTCCCACCTGGGTCGTGGTAATGCAGGATTACGGCAGTGACGCCGCCCCTGAAATTCCTGCCCCGCCGCAGTACGACGACAGCAAATTTGTCGGCGCATGGGAGGGCTACAGCAGCGCAAATTTTTTGGACTACGGACGGTTGCCGCAGCAAAAGCTGATGATCAACTGGCCCCAACGGGGAAACGATTACAGTGTAGGGCTGGAGCGCCTGGTTCTCTCTGAGCGCGCGCGGCGGCAGTATCTCCAAGAAGCGCTGTGGCACAGTCAAGGCTTCGCCCATTTTATTCAAACCCGTTTGGGACGGCGCTATGGCCTTGCTGACAATAGCTTCCCTTCTAGCACCCTGGGGGGCGGAGCCTATGCGCTGCAGCCCTACTACCGTGAAAGTCGACGTCTGCAGGGCCTGGTGACGGTGCGCGAGCAGGATATTTTGCCAGCGATCGGTGGGGTCACGGCGGCGCTATCGGTTGGTCCCGATGGTGGTGTTGAAAGTATTGCCGTTGGCAACTACCCCAATGATCACCACTATGCAGGAGATACCTTTGCTCTAGCCAGCAAAACCATGCGATGGGG
>JBARYO010000245.1:0-6846 GCA_049647905.1 Elainellaceae cyanobacterium
AGTCAGGCGTGGTCATTCCCCCTGACCCTGGGTAGCGTTGTTGGGGCTGGCTTGCTCTCGGGCGATCGCTTCCGCTGCTGAGCAAGTGGCATCGCTATAAACAAACTCGACCCGAACGATCTTGGGACCGCTGGCATCGAAGCTGTCGGCGTCCTCAACAGCCGCTCGACCCTCTAAATTCAAAACGCCATACCCCGAACTGCGAATCAGCACCGGATCGCCGGTAATCGCGCCGCTGTCATCCAGCACAACGCCATAGGAGGCCGCTAAACTGCCTTCTGCTGAGCCAATGGCGCAGGCATCTGTGGGATAGTCGACGGATAGCGTCAGAAAATTTCTTAGGGTGTCCACCTCGCTGATATCGCGTCCCACCTCTTCCGTCAGCCAAGCAGTTGCGGCAACCTGGGCCTCGCTGCCGCTGGTGCCGTTTGTGCTGTAGGTATAGAGGCGATCGTAAACTGCTTGCTGCTCTTCCGAGAGCTGTATAGCCTCTGGTTTGGGATTCTCAGAGGCACGGGCAACCTGCGGCGCTTCTGATGTCGTATCCCCTGAGGCAGGGCCAGGCTGTTCTGGTGCTGTGCCATTGGGCTGTTGTAAATCCGCAGCCGTTCCCGCGTCAGGGGTGGAAGCCGGTGCATTGCTAGGCGGAGTTTCATCTACCACCTCAGGGGAGGCAGGCTCAATTGGCGCTGGCGTTGGCGCTTGGCGCGGGACTGATATGGGTGGCCGACGGTTGAGGACGTTGGGCGTTGGTAGGTTAGAGAACAGATCTGAAAAATCGTATGTTGCTGATGAACGTGGCGATATCTCGAAGTCCCGCTGAGACTCGACGATGTTGGGGCCTAAGTCAAACTCGTAAGCCTCAGGTTTGAGGTTGGGAATGCTGGGTATTGGCGGCGGCGCGTCGGGCAGCGGGGGCAGCGATGTCTCAAGATCCAAAAAGTTGGGCAGGCGCGCGGTGTCTGACGCAGAGAACTCAAACACCGACACCGTCCTTGGAGAGTCAATGTCATCCCCTAGGGACGGGGGCGCTGGCAGTAGCGACAGCCCCAGGAACACAAGGCCGTGAAATCCCAGCGATGACACGGCGGCCCACCAGCTTGGCTGCTGTGTAAACTGTCGAATTGTGGCCGGGTTGAATCGGTTGGGCATGGCGCTAATTCAGTCTAAACGGGGACAGAATATACTCAATTCATTCTAAGCAGCAGACCTGCCAATCCGGAACGAAGGCGGACCAATTCAGTCATTGGCCAGTTATTGAACAGCTCATTGAGACCAATCATCTTGGTCTGAAGCGCCTTGGGGCTCCTGCGGTACGGGGACGCCGTACTGGGATGGCGAGACATAGATAATCATCAGCGAGAAGTACGATAACACCAAATTTGGCCGATCGCTCAGCCCATGATAGATCGTCTGGCGATCGCTGGTAGCCCACTCAACGACATAGCTTGCCTCTAAAAGCTGCCGCTGCTGGAGCACCCGCCACACCTGCTCATAGACAGAGCCTACTTTCATTAAAACCAATACGTCACTGGTTTCCAGCGCCGTTTCCAAATCTGAAACCGCCCCAGAAACGGAATAAAGGGCTGGCAGTACCGTCAACCGCTGGTCGCCCAACGCTAGGGGAAGGCCCAGCGCAGCGGCTGAAGCCAAGGGAGAGCAGACGCCCGGTACAGCAGTAACCGTGACCCCAGGTAGCAGCTGCGTCACGTATCGTGCTAGATAGGCGAACGTGCTGTAGAAAGCTACGTCTCCCTCTGAGACGAACACCACGTCTTGCTGGCTAGTGAGGACCTGGACAACCACCGTCGCAGCATCGGTCCAGGCGGCTGTAAGTTCAGTCGCATCTTGGGTATAGGGAAACTGCAGCGGCAGCAGAACGTGATGCGGGAGTAGCCAAGGCGACACGATGCGCTGCGCGATGCCAGGGCGGTGGCGCGATGGGGCAGAGCCGGTATCCCCACGACTACCGGCGGGAAAAGCAATGTGGGTTGAGGCTTGAATCAGCCGCACGCCCTTGACGCTGATCAAGTCGGGATCGCCTGGTCCGGCGCTGACGCCGTACAGGGTACCCAAGGGGGCATCTTTAGTGGTGGTGGTTTCGGAGGTGGCGTCTTTCCGACCAGACAGTGACCCTAGCGTCATGGGCAATTTAGTTTGCTACAGATTAAGAACTTGTTAAAATCAGCTGGATTCAGCCCAACAGTGTATACGGTTGACAGTATAGATACCTCCTAACTGCGTTCCAGTCCTGCCAAAGTGCTGTATATCAGCTTGGTAGGACTGCTCCTTTTTTGGGCCATCGCGGCATCGCCACATCTCTAGGTTAGACTCGATTGTGATACGCTTACAGGCGTTCACACAAAGCATTGCCTTTGTCGTTTCATTATTAATCCGTCGAATCAGCGTCGGTTCACCATGCAACCACTCTCTGCTGGCACCGTTTTACAAAGTCGATACCGTCTCCAGGGCGTTTTAGGACAAGGCGGATTTGGCCGAACCTACCTGGCCGAAGATGGCGGGCGCTTCAACGAAAGCTGCGTGATTAAGGAGTTCATGCCAAACGCCAGTAGCCCCTACGCACTGGAAAAATCACGGGAGCTATTTCAGCGAGAGGCCCAAATCCTATATCAAATTAAGCATCCTCAAGTGCCGCAGTTTCGCGCGGTGTTTGAAGAATCTGATCGTCTGTTTCTTGTCCAAGACTACATTGAAGGCCAGACCTGTCGGGACGTGCTCGACCAGCGGAAGCAGACCGGGCAGTATTTTACTGAAACCGAGGTCGTCTCACTAATCCATCAGCTGATCCCGGTCTTACGGCATATTCACAGTAAGGGGATTATTCACCGCGACATTACGCCAGACAACGTCATCCTGCGCCAGCGCGATCGCCTGCCGGTGCTGATTGACTTTGGCGTTGTGAAAGAAATCGTGACGCGGGTGCAGATGCCAGAAGAAATTTCAACGCCGTCCACGACGGTGGGCAAGCCGGGGTATTCCCCCAGTGAGCAGGTCCAAACGGGACGGGCTTACCCCAGCAGCGATATGTATGCCCTTGCAGTGTCAGCGCTGGTTCTGCTGACGGGGAAAGAGCCTCAGGAGCTGTTCGATGATGTTGTTCTCACTTGGAATTGGGATGCGATTCCGGCGAGCCCTCCCTTGAGGCAAATCCTGTCACGGATGCTGAACTACCGCCCCAGCGATCGCTATCAATCTGTGGATGACCTGGCCCAGGCACTCCAGTCCATGCCGCTGATGTCCGCCAGCGCACCGTCTACGGCCTTGACACCCCCACCCTCACCGCCATCCGCGCCCCTGCGGCCCAAACCACCTGCGTCGCAGATGCGTACTGTGGCCGTGGGTCGCCCCAACCCGACAACAGCAGCGGCGGCCCCGCCCCGAGACCCAACGTATCAGCGCACGGTCCAAGCTACTGCACCCCAGGAGCGATCGCTATGGCAGAACCTGGGGTCGATGCTCTTGATTGCAACGGCATTGGCGGTGGTGACGGCTGTTGGCGCGTTCGCAATCTTCAACGCTGTTTTTGACAATCAAAACAGGTCTCCAGTGGTGGTGGAGCCTGAGCCCGAGCCCGAGCCTGAGCCGCAGCCTGAGCCTGAACCCACTCCTTCGGAACCAGTGGAGTACAGTCAGCGCTTGGGCGTAAACTTGGGAGAGCCCCGCACTGTCTCAGGAAATCTGCGCCGGAACGAGACGATCAACTACCTAATTAGCGCTGAACAAGGGCAGACGTTGGCGGCTTCCCTTGCCCAAGAAGGCGTGCTAATGACCGTTCAGGGACCAAACGGACGCGCTGTAGATGGGCAGCGATCGCAGCGTGTTCCAGCCTGGAGCGGCCAGCTAAGGCGGGCCGGCGACTACACCATTAAGCTTGCCCCGGTGCAGGGCGTTGAGGCGAGTGACTATGCGCTTACGCTAGAGCTAATCGCCAAACCTGAGCTCGAGCCTGAACCTGAGCCACAGCCCGAGCCTGAACCACCGCCTGAACCTGAGCCTGAGCCTGAACCTGAGCCTGAACCTGAGCCTGAACCTGAGCCCCAACCCCCAGACATCGTTTCTCAAGACGTCCGGTTTCCGCCAAACACAACCGGGACAGAAGTCTCCGGTCAGGCTGCACCAGGCCGAATTCAGCGCTATCGCCTGTGGGCGGCTGAAGGCCAAGTTCTCACAGTTGCAGTGGCGCGTGGCGACGTAGCCCTTACGGTCCGTAATCCCGATCGCTCAGCGATTCGTGGGGCTCAAGGCGTCAGCGCCTGGGAAACCCAGGTTCCCCGTAGTGGAACTTACCTGATCGATGTGATGGCCGATGATCCCAGCTCGTTTATGGTAGATTTGAGCATTGTTAACGTAAATTAGGCCCTTGAGTACGCTACTTATTGCTGGTACGAGAGCCCAGGTGGGTAAGAGCACCCTAGCTGCGGCACTAGCGGCCTACTGGCAGATCTATTTCACGAAGCGATCCACTGGGGCTTCAAAACTAGCATTAGAGCGATTTACCCCGGGCGATTCAGTAGGCTTAGGCAGTACAGGCTGGCTCGATTTGGCCCAGGCATGGCAAAAGTTGACCCATCTATCCAGCCGAACGGTGCTGATGGAGCTGCCGGGAGGGCTGGGGACGCCGCTGACGCCTGAAGCAACGGTTGCCGATTTGGCTTGGGATTGGCGGCTGCCGACGGTGCTGGTTGTTCCTGTGACGTCGGACATGATGGAACAAGCGATCGCCCATGCGGCATTGGCGCATCAAGCGAGAGTTCATCTCAAGGGTATTGTGCTCAACCACATCTCGCCGCCGCTCCCTGATGACGTGAGCAACTCAAGTTGGAACTCGTCTCTCGGCGCAGCAGTAGCATTGATGCAATCGTTTACTCAAGCGCCTGTCTTGGGTCAGCTTCCCTATCTCTCTGACACAGAAGATGCCAACGCCCTAGCTGCCGCCGCCTCTCACCTAGATTTGGAGCGGCTCTTCCCCCTATCCATGCTGATGACTGCGAGCTAAAGTTCGGTGGGGTAGCGTCCGCAGCCAGCCTAGGGGCGGTGGAGGAGAGCAACCGATGGAGTGGTCCGGCAGAAGGCGCTAAAATAGAAACTAGCAAGTTTTCCATGACTAGAGAATAGTCGGAGAGAGCATAGTCAGTCCGCCAATAGGTTTCCCCTATGGTTATCGCATCCAAGCGCAGCAAATCCCCAATTCGTCCGTCAATTCAGGCGCTGCAGCCCCAGATTGTGCAGTGGCGGCGATCGCTGCATCAAAAACCAGAACTTGGGTTTCGTGAACAGCTCACCGCCAACTTTGTGACCCGGAAGCTCACTCAGTGGGGCATCCCTCACCAGACCGGTATTGCTCGCACTGGCGTTGTGGCAGTCATAGAAGGAAGCCATCCTGGCCCTGTGCTGGCCATTCGCGCCGATATGGATGCCCTGCCAATTCAAGAAATGAACGAAGTACCCTATTGCTCGCAGCATGATGGCGTGATGCATGCCTGCGGCCATGATGGTCATACGGCGATCGCCCTTGGTACGGCGCAGTACCTGCAGCAGCACCGCCATGAGCTAGCAGGTACGGTAAAACTCATCTTTCAGCCGGCAGAAGAAGGCGTGGATGGCGGCGGTGCTAAGCCTATGATTGCGGCGGGTGTTCTGGAGAATCCCCATGTGGATGGCATCATCGGGCTACATTTGTGGAACAACTTGCCACTGGGAACCGTGGGCGTTCGTTCCGGCCCACTGATGGCCGCTGTGGAGCTATTTGACTGCATCATTCATGGGAAAGGAGGGCACGGCGCTATTCCTCACCAAACGGTGGATTCAATCGTTGTGGCGTCCCAGGTTGTCACAGCGCTTCAGGCCATTGTCGCCCGCAACCTCAATCCCTTAGATGCTGGCGTCGTCACGGTCGGCTCATTCCATGCCGGTAAGGCCAACAACGTCATCGCCGATTCAGCCACCTTGACCGGCACAGTGCGCTACTTTGACGCTGCGCTAGATGGCTTTTTCCAGCGGCACATTGAGCGGACGATCGCCGGAATTTGTCAGAGCTACGGGGCCACCTATACGCTAGACTACTCGCAGCTCTACCCCGCCACCGTCAATGATGCGGCCATGTCTGATTTGGTCCGGGCTGTAGCGCAAACCGTGGTCGAGACCCCCGCTGGCGTTGTGCCAGATTGTCAAACCATGGGTGGGGAAGACATGTCGTTTTTCCTCCAGCAGGTTCCCGGCTGCTACTTTTTCTTGGGATCGGCCAATCCTGAACGCGGTTTAGATTACCCCCACCACCATCCCCGGTTCGACTTCGACGAGTCTGCTCTGGGCATGGGCGTAGAGTTGTTTATTCGCTGCACCGAGCGTTTTATGAACCAACGATGAACGTCATCAATCCATCTAAGTCCAATTCCCGCACCCCGCCTCGCGATGCGGAACTAGGTCGGTTGGCAGACCTCATGCCAGCCTCAGGGCGCATGTGGTGCCGCATCGTCAGCAAACCAAATCAGCCAGAGGCGATCGCAGCTAGCCTGCCCAAGCCTTGGAACCGCACCTGTACCATTGGCATTAATTTGCCCTTGTGGCAGCAGCTTTCCCAAGGCCAGCGGGATTTACTGCTGTTGCGTACCGTGTGCTGGGCAACGGCTGTCCAGTGGTTCCGGCCAGGAGCATACCAGCTCCTCTTGAGCGCGGGCGTCTTGGGAACGTTGGTAGAGACATTTCGCGGTGATGCCACTGGCATTGTGGTGTTTGCAGGGCTAAGCGTGGTGGCGATTCGACAGATTTGGACGTCCCTCCATAGCGTAGCGATGGAGAAGGCGGCTGATGAGGCCGCTGTTCGAG